>CAZNVG010000024.1:0-15464 GCA_964576475.1 uncultured Candidatus Saccharibacteria bacterium
CCCTGTCACGGAGGAGATCGCCGGTTCGAATCCGGTCGGGCCCGCCAGATTGACTTTTATTAATTTTTATGATATTTTATTCCCACTTCGTAGAGCTTTTTTGCTCCGAGGAACATTGACAAGCGGACAGTCACAAGATGAGACTTTACGATCCTCAACAGGGGCCGTGAAGCCTCATCTTGTGTGTTACGGAAAAACACACGCTCGCTCTGCGAGAGGCATCCAGCCTAACAGAGGAGAAAGCACCGACATGGCAACCAGTCAGCTCACCGGAGTCAACTACTCCCTCGATGGCGACACCATCGACTTCTTCGGCGCCAGAGGCACGAAGCTCGGCAACGGCAAGTGGGCGGTCAACGCAATCGCGAACGCGATGTTCGAGGTCGACCCCGACAGCATCATGGGCAAGGTGCACGACTGCATCAACGGCGACGTCGAGAACGGCAACGGCGACAAGATCGCTCAGCTCCAACTCGGCCCTCGCCAAGCCGTCGTGTTCTACCTCGAGGGTCGCCTGACCCGCGCTCAGCTGGCCGACTCGACCGAGGGCCCCGACTTCGTGGACATCCCCAACGTCGACATCGATGGCCGAACGATCACCGTGCGCGTCCTCGCGAACCCCGAGTACGACGTGGCCACTGCCGACGCCGAGAGCAACGTCCTCTGACGCCAGACGGCACCCTTCCCCACTACACTGGGCGTGACACGCTTACATAGGTGTCACGCCCAGTGCGTGTACTTTTTCCCACCCCTGTCTGTTTGTCTTTTCGCTTACATGAATGCGTATTCATGCTGATGAGTCCAAAAGGACGAAAAGCGAATCACTCGTTACTGCGTAGTTTCAGATAGCTAAAGTTACGGTACACCAATCAAAGCGACTCATCGTAAGATGGGTCTTTTTGTTTAGAATGTTTGCCCATTCAATACTAAAAGACCCTCGATATCAAACTTTTATTCTCCTCGTCAAAAGCCGCTTTTCATATCACTAACAAATGAAACTTTTTATTAAACTTATGTTTTTATCGTAGTATTTTTAACTCGTTGTGAGATACTCATCTAATGTTTTTTATCATCTCTACATAGCCAAACAATTCTATTTCTCTGAATTTAACTGAGGTTTATTGGCCGTGTCATTTATAAGTATCGATCAGAAGCCGGCATCGGGTTTTGCCTCATTAAAAGAATATGAGCGACACGAACAAGTAGTTTAGTTGAGATATTTGATGATAAAAAAACAACGCTGTAGTAGTCTAGATTTCTATTTTTTAGCAATATGGGGAGTTTGGAAGCTTCAGTTAAGCTTTCTGCGAGGCACTATTCAATCTCTCTACATGTGAGTCAATCGTCGGATCAATACGTCCCGCCGACATGAATTCTAGTATGCTCTCGACCGACTTGCCGGACTTTATCTGCTCACTTATATAGCGTGCAATTTTTTTATACCCTACATAGTAGGCGATATCTTTCGTCATAATAGCTTGTCTCGCTTCAAGTTCATCGCCAGGGCCCCCGCGATATGAACGGTCAATGTACGACCAAGATTTACGCTCCAGCAACGGCAGATCATCTACACTGAACTCTCCCTTAACTTGAGCACGGATTATTCTTCTAGCCTGAACAATTTCCTGCATTTGTTTTCGTGTACGCTGCTTGCCGTCCAGCATCCCAAGTGCAAGCGCAACGTCAACATATCTATCATGCATACCTTCAAGTAGTTCTCCATTGAGGCTAACTTCTAAAAACTTACCGTAACCTTCTTCGGCGTCTACCGAGCCCGGTAGACCCAAGCCGAGCATCTCATCTGAGGTCTTATAGCCATTATTTGCTCTCAAGGCATGTCCAAGTAGCTCATGTGCCAAAAGTTGTTCCACATCTTTTGAGGTTGCGGCGGCTCTTTTTCCCGGACAACGGATTTCTCTGTTCTGGACATCGACTGAAAGTGCAGTTTTATTCTCGTACATTTTAACTGCCCATTGAGACCATGAAGGATCTTTATTCTCTGCCAGCCAATCAATAGCGCGAGAAAATACATCATACAAATCTGATGGGGTGAATGATTCTTTCTCGGCCGCCAAAACTAGATCAAACAAGCCTTGGTACTCTTTACGAAGCGTCTGTCCAAATATAAGTGCAGCCTCTAGCTCTTCAGTAGCCTGTTTTTCCTGGACTGCCAACTCCGCCTGCTCTTCATCGGTCTGATCAGAAATTGATTCATATGCGTTTATCAGTACGCTAAGCTCGTCTTGCGACACCGCCTCATTACCAATTAATGATCTATATTTTCGCAGATCCTCTCGCGCGAGACGCTTGGCCTCTGCAGACTCGGGGGCTCCATAAAGTTCAGCCGCGGCATTAGTAAATCTATCAGCCCATAAATTGCGATCTGTGACACCAGGAGATTGATCAAGTTGTACCGCCGTGCGCAATAAATACTCTGATGCCAGCTGGCGCGCAGCAAATTCTTCATCCACAGAACCGTGTTCTGCACCCCATACTCGGGCAGACCTTTCTGCATGATCGACTCTATACTCGTCTACCCACTGCCTAAGACCACTTGAAACGAGTCGCTCCTCACCAGTACCGGAGTTAGAGGGCTGTATCGAGTCTAGAATGTCTACGTGTTTGATTTCTGATACAATATATATATATTGTATCATATTTATACTATAAAATCAATAAGTTAATAGACTTACTGTACCTTTATAAATCTTCTAACCTTAACCTGTGAACGCTTCTCGAGAAGGATTTCATCTAAGCTTCGGTATTTGATAACTATATGCTGCGACTTCACCTCGGTACCGTTCGTCTCTGTTACCTTGATGATTTCTACACCATATGGTGTCTCTATGGGATCAGATATCTCCCCCGCCTTCAGTGTGAAGGCCGCCTGAATCAGCTCTAAAGGAATGTCACGTCTATCTCTGGTTAAAGGCGGCAATACTCCTCCGCTCTGTTTCGTACTCTCGTCACCAGAGAACTCCTTGGCTAGCTCACCGAAATCTTTACCACCTTTAGCTTGGTTTACGATATCTTTTGCTTGAGAGACTTTGTCTTTCTCTAGGAAAGACAAATATTTTTGACGAAGCAATTGATCATGGATGGATCGTCGAAAATCATCATATGTCCAATCATAGTACTTTTTGAGTACAGTATTCAGCACTGTCTTGTCGGCTCCGAGCTGTTGTTGAGACTGAAGTAAATCTATTTCTGCATCAATCTCTTTAGAGGAGACATAGATACCTTCCTGCTTTGTTGCCTTCTCGACAATCTGATCATCGATTACTTTATCCAAGGTTTGCTGCTTAAGCCCTTGGAGTTGGCTTTTGCCATCCTCTGAACTAAAGTCTAGGTTCTCTTGCGTTTCCTTGTAGTGTAGAGTGTGACGCAAATCAAAAAGATAGTCCTCATAGGAGACTAAACTTCCATCTACTTGGGCTATTGGTAGAGGAATGATACTAACGAACTGGTAAGCATATCGAGAAGTATTCTGTTGTTTGTAGAGCAACACAAGACTGTAAGCAAATACAATGACAACAGAGAAAATAGCTAACCATACTGAAATAAGTACAATCTTATGCCGTGACTGGGCGAGTGGGTAACGAAACTTTCGAGCCTGACCCAAAACCTCTTCTCGATGCTCCGCAACAGTTTCGTTGGTAATCTTCAGCGATGATTCTTTTAAGGCAACAGCATTTGTTGTCTCGGTCTTACGTTTTTTTGAAAGTCGCTGCTTTAAACGCTTCATTGTGTTTCCCCTCCCTGAGATAGCGACGACTTTATGCCGAGCTCTTTGATGATATGCGTAATCTTTTCTTGAATCTCTGCAGGCTTATGCACCTGCTCTATCACAAGATCGCCTACGTATGTCTGTAGCAGTATTGTACCAAATCCTAAGAGTGTTTCCTGCAAACCAGCAATTTGATAGCTAACTGTTTGTATCTTATCTAATCCAAGATCAACCACGCTCCTATTAAAAAAACCCTTCTGCGTAATCTGTATGAGGCGCATATTTGTGACGATAAAGACACTGAAATACCAACTCAGCCAGTAAAAACTCATTATGATTGAGCCTACTACAAACCCTACGAGGGCAAACCAGAGTAAACCAAGATATTCTGGCTTTACTGCTGCAGGAATCATGCCAAATAAGAGTGACAACATTAAGAATATTAAACCTTTACGCATGACTACAGGATGACGTCTAAATACAAACAAAACATCTTCATCATCATGTTGTCCCTCAAAACGTTTCTGGTTAGTTTCGTTCTTGTCTTTTCTTCCTGCCATAGCATGACCATTATATAGGAGTTCGGGCTTTTACTCACGATAGTTAGTAGGGATTACGAAAGGTATCTTGGTGGCCCGGGAGGGACTCGAACCCCCAACACCCACCTTAGGACGGTGGTGTTCTATCCATTGAACTACCGGACCAGCAAGAATAAGTATAGCAGGGGTATTATGCAGCACTAATAAAACTTGGCGTACATAACCGCATCAGATGTAAGCTGATATGCGTGCACCGTTTCGTTTCCAAACCATAGGTCAATTTCGTTCGAAGCTTCTTCTTGGTTTTCACTAGCGTGGAAGAGATTATGTATCGAACGGTCTTCAGCGTTTGCCACTGAAGGGCTATCAACTGAATAATCACCTCTAATAGTTCCCATCTCGGCCTTAAAAGGTAACGTATTGCCCGCGAGTTTGCGCACCATAGCCACAGCCTGGACACCTTCAACTACCATGCATACAACAGGACCTGATGTCATATAGCTTACTAGGTTCGTTGCAACAGACTCGCCAATAGTCTTCTTATCATCAGTACCGAGTAAGTCTTTAGCCTCTGCTTCAAGGTCATCGAAAGCACTTAAGCTTTTTTCACCAAGTCTAGTGATCCAGGCCTCATCACTCATTGGATAGTGAGCCCTAACTTGATCTTCCGTCGGAAGCATCATCTTGACTGCGACCACCTTAAGGCCAGCTCTTTCTATCCTGCTGATTATGTCGCCAATTAGACCCCGCATGACGCCATCAGGCTTTACCATGCAAAAGGTTCGCTCAAACTTAATTTTCTTCACTGCTGGATGTAGTTCTTCTGCCACGTATAACCTCGTTATCTATTACTTGTTTAGATAATTTTAGCAAATAGCAGAACAATTAACAGCGCACTTAGTCCTAAACGATAAAATCCGAACGGTTTTAGCCCTCTTTCTCCAAGTATCCTAATCAGAAACCTCACCGCGAATGCTCCAGCGAGAAAAGACATAACATTGCCGAGCAGTATCAGTCCGATATTCTCAGCAATAAACTGTCTTCCGTCTCCTGACAACGCTACCTTCATTGTGGCTCCAAATATCGTAGGGATAGCGAGCATGAAGCTAAAGCGTGCAGCGTCGTTGCTACCCAGTCCGACCGCCTGCCCCATAAGAATCGTCGACCCCGATCGAGACGTACCAGGTATAAGTGCTACTGCCTGTACTAAACCAATTTTAAACGCATCAAACACTGTCAGCTTATTAAGCTCCTTGCCTTTAGATCGATGCTTGAATAACACCATAAAAGTACCCACTACGATGAGCATAGTGATGACAACCCATACCGACTGAAGCGAGTTCTCTATAAAGTCCCCAAGCAGTAACCCAACTGTAACGGCCGGGATAGTTGCTACAGCTAAACGCAAGGCAAGCTTTACGTCCCTGCGTCTTACAACGTCAAAGACAATCTCAGTAATTGTCGATCGATAATATAGTACAAGCGCAAGCAATGTTCCAAAATTCAACAACACATCAAATTTGAAGTTTGAAGGTAAATTCAGAATATTTTGGACAAGTACTATATGGCCAGAGCTTGAAACGGGGATGAACTCAGTGAGCCCCTGAACCAGTCCTAGTATTATTGCTGCAACTATATTCATACGATCAACTATACACTTTTTATATCTCAATGAAACTGAACACATTATGTGCTCATAGTGATTTAACAGATCAGGATTGAATAGTAGCGATCAAATAAAGGTGTTCGAATTTGCGCTCAAGCATTAGTGATATACTAACTACATGGATCTTTCAGAAGCTGTTATTGATTTTCTTGAATACCTTGAAGTTGAACAAAATCGCTCAATAAAAACCGCCGAGAACTACCATCACTACTTGATGCGACTTATGGAATTCGCAGGTGACATAGAAGTTGAGAAGATTGATCAAGAAGTCGTTCGTAAATGGCGCCTATGGTTGAATCGGTTAAAAGATGAGCATGGCAACGAGCTATCTAAGACAACGCAAAGCTACCACCTTATCGCATTACGCAGCTTCCTTAAATACTGTTCCAAGAGAGGCCTAGAGACATTAACTCCAGAAAAGGTTGAGCTACCTAAAGTTAGAAGACGTCAAGTATCGTTCCTTGATAGAGACGAGTTGAAAAGACTATTTGAGCAAGTTAATACATCAACCGAAAGAGGGTTAAGAGATCGTGCAATTCTTGAACTGTTATTTAGTGGCGGTCTCCGTGTATCTGAACTAGTTTCACTCAATAGAGAACACATTAATTTGAAGCGCAGAGAATTCACAATTCGCGGCAAGGGCCAGAAAGACCGACCTGTATTCATAAGTGATTCTGCGGCACTCTGGGTAGCCGCCTATTTGGCCAAACGAACCGATCACGCTACACCACTATTCATACGATATAGCGGCAATCAGGATGCCATCGAAAATGGCCAGTTTAGAAGACTAACTCCAAGATCAATACAAAGAATCGTGGCAGATACTGCCCTTCGCGCAGGAATCACAAAACATGTGTCGCCACACACCCTCCGCCACTCGTTCGCTACGGACTTACTCACTAACGGTGCAGACATAAGAAGTGTTCAAGAAATGCTTGGACACAGCGATATCTCCACGACTCAAATTTACACCCACGTTACAGATGCCCGACTTAAAGAAGTCCATGGCAAATATCATAATCCTGGCAATCCGTAAAATTTAACAACCTGACGATACTGAGCTAGGCGAAGTTTCACCTACCCTAAGTAGCTTGCATATGTCCTCAGAGCTTTGTGCAGCATAGTCAAACGTCTCTTGTCCCTTTTCAATTGGAATAGTCGCCTTTAGTCGTTTAAATACATCGCCTGCCTTACCAGTGACATCTACTGTAGCCTGTGATCCTATTGTTTCCAAAGGTGTGCCACCCGCGTCTAATAACTCAACAGTCACCTCAGAACCCCTATATATCGAGCGAATATTCAATCGTGCAAGTGACGTCGGAGTGATTGAGATTCCACTCTCTAGTCGTACCACACAGCTCACATTACCAGCTCCACCTGTGCAGTTCGCCTGCTGGACATCATTGTTGAAGTTTGTATCATTGACTGCGCCGGGAAGTCCAGTGTTTATTGATGGGGCCCCACCGTTTGTCGGAGCAATAAAGTATGTTCTCTCGTTCTGATAATAAGCATTAGCGGATAAGCCACCACTTGGTACAGAAACAAACTGAACTCGCAGCAGAGGCATCCTGCCCGCAGTCCTCCATACATCTCTCGGTGTCAGTTGGTTTCTGCTTCCTATTGGTATGCTTGATAAGGCCGAGGCGTCTGAGTCAGCTTTTGTCCATTTAATTCTTATCTGGGTAGCAGTACCCGCTTCGACAGAAAGCGGTGTATTCCAAGACTCACCTTCATTAAGATCCTTAACCAACTCGGTAGGAGTCATGTCGATGGTCTGACAAGTGTAGGCAACATTTCCGTCAGCAGTCAGGAGGCCAGTGTTGTTCCATAACGGAAGACCCGCCGTCACCGCAGCTGCCGGTCTACATTCATCATCATTCAGCATGACTTTTGAGTTTGGTCCAGTTCCCTCTCGGATCTCTTGTAGGCGCAATTCAATAGCTTTCTTAGCATCTTCTATACCACTCTCTGCGGCATAGTACGCTTGCGTACTAAGCTGTACATCAACAGTAGCCCTTTGATTTCGAATTATTATCCTTAGAAAGCCAGTTGTTATGATGACCAACACCAAAGTGAGTAGCACCACAGTAAGAATAGATATCATACCCCTTTGATTGCTAGGAAGATTTTTACTATGTGATCGCCTCATTTTGTTCTCCTTATGACAGTTGCACTTAGCCTGGAAACACCACAAAACTGTGAACTTCCTGGTCGACAGCTAGCGACTGGGGTACCTGGGTTTTCAAATTCGGTAATCGCCCCCACTCCCACGGTCATATCGATGCTGCCTTGCGTGACTGTGAATCCATGGATCGACACCTCTTCTGAAATTAACGAATTTGAACCTGCTGGCACGCTAACACCTGCCGGGGTGTTTAGGCACGTAAACGCATCCGTCCACGTCGCCAACACTTTTACTCCCGGTGCATCCTTGGCTCTAATGCCTGTCCTGACGCTGTATATACGATCATCAATACAAAAATAAGTTCCACCACCGGCAAGTGTATTACCATTTTTGTACGTTCCAGAGCGCAGTAGTGTGCTCATATCGCTAACGATACTTCTTGAAGCCTCTTGAGCCTGCGTAATAGTAAGCCCTCTATAGTACAGTCTGTTGATCTGAACAAAAATTGAAAGGCATAGTGTCAAAACCATGCTAAACACTGCCATAGCTAACATAAGCTCCGTTAGGGTAAAGCCGGATTGCTGTAGCTTTCTCATAGACGATACTCCAACGTAACTTGCTGCACAGGATTATTCCCTGCCGCCTCCCAAGAAGTAGTAATCCTAAACTGCGCCTGAGCTGCGTTGTACACGATCGAGCTTGTATAGCGCCCGTTAACCCCTGAAGCGCAAGTTCCTCCGGCTGCTACCGGAAAAGGTGGAGTTACCGGAATGGCACTCATACAAAATGGGGAAACAGACGTTACTGCTGAGGTAAAAGCCGCTGGGTTTGCTTCTAGAATATCTCGCATCCTTCTTAGTCTTTCAGCCTGCTCCTGTGCAACATTCGTCGCTTCAGACCTCTCCTGGGATAATTGCGCTATCCTTTGCGCACGAGTAGAGATGCTATAAGACATTCCGATAACAGATGCTAGAGCTGTAATCGCTAGAAGCACCTCCACAAGAGTATCGCCAGTTTCAGATAAGAATTTTTTCATGTGTAATCACACCTATCGAAGACCAACTTAGTGCTCAATCCATTATTGCCGTCGGATCCAACTTCAATCATGGCACGCTGTCGACCATCCGCACGAACGAAGCAAATTACTTTCCTGTCAATTTGCCCATTAATAGCCGTATCGGGGGCGTCATAGCTAGTTATGCTCCTCAGATAGTTATCGAAATTCGACAAGCGCTGAGGTCCCGCACCGGTAAAGACTACTCCCGTATTACCAGTTTCTGCCAAGCCGTTTACCGCACCGATAAGATCCGTTGGATGAACTCCTGCTGGCGATGTCGTTGGGGGTAGATATCGCACACCCCATCTGTATTCCTTTTGCTGATCTAAAGGTGGAAGTACTGTGGGTAAAGGATCGTCAGCCCATCTCTCATCATTATTTCCCGCAATTGTGAAAATAAACATTCTATCTTCTTCAAATCCTATCACCTTGCCCAAAAATACGCAGTCGTCGTACGCGCCGAGAGTAGTGCTGCTTCCAGAAACGGAAAGCTGTGGACGCCCTGAGACTATGGTGCATTGTAGACCGCCACGATTGGGAAAGTACCCATTACTGACATCATTGAAAACATCTGCGATCTGAGATTCAATCTCGCGCATACTCTGAGAGAACTGCGTATTTTGCTGTCGTGTATTAAAGCCGATGAACGCTATACTCATTAAACTTCCAGAGATAGCAAGAAACAGAATAACTTCAACGATAGTATAGCCTCGGTTTCCCCACATATTACTTCAAATTATAGCATAAGCTACTTGCGCAACTACTGAAGAAATCGAGTCGTGTACCAATTCCATAATGCCCCACCAAATAAGCGACCAACAATAGCACCCATAACTAAGAACGGACCAAAAGGAATCCGCGACTTCCTGGTAGCTTTTTTCAGTAGTAACAGAATACCGACAAAAGAGGCACCAGAGAGAGATGCTACATACAAGGCTATGAAAGAATCTCTTGCTCCAAGTAGCAAACCTATGACAATACCAAGCTTAACGTCCCCGCCACCGATCATCCTACCTTTTGATAATTCTAATACTGCATAGAACAGCCCTGCGCCAACTAATAAGCCTATCACTGCGTCTCTAATAGCGAGCGGACCAGCATCGAACACAGTGGCCTTGAGAACAACATGTACAATTGCCAGCCCTATAAGTGGATAACTAACTTTGTCAGGGATGATACTCCAACGTATGTCGTAAACAGAGATGGCTACAAGCCCAACTATCATGCATAGCCAGATGACAAAACTAACTATACCTGCCGCCCCGTTGCCGATTTTATCTGGCCAGAAGGCGTAACTCGCAATGAACAACATCATAGTAAGTAGTTCGACAAGTGGATACTGAATAGAAATAGGTTTTTTGCAGTAACGACACGAGCCCTTTAGCGCAATCCAGCTAAGTACTGGCACCAGATCCATAGCTCCAAGGACATGACCACAGTGAGTGCATTGCGACCGTGCCTTTACCCAATCTTTTTCCTCTTTAATTCTCCATACGAAAGCATTTACAAAGCTGCCCAGGCATAGCCCTAATAGCGCGAGAATTATGTATATCATTGATCCATACTATAGCAAATAAAAACCGGAGGCATAAGCCCCCGGTTTATCTCTAAGACAATCGTTCTACTGGTTGTCTTGGCAGTATGTTGTACCTGCCTCAAGTTCAACTACGACTGCTACTTGGCGATCGCCAGTACCGGCCTGCAAGAACTCACCGTTACATGATGCGTTTCGTGCATAGACGACTTGATCACCACGTGGAGCAGCGAAGTCAGCTACTGCATCACCAGCTGCAACACCTACACCAATAGTGTATACGTTACCGTTTGATGGGTTACGTAGTGTGTTGTCCACATCAGCGTATCGCTCCCAGAATGAGTTGGCTGCTGAATCGGTACCGAAGCTTGTTACTACGTCGGTAGTAAGGTTGTTAGGGTACACACCGCCGTTGTTACCTGCATATGTGTCAAGTGCTGACATGATGCGTCCAGCGTCGTTCTTACGCTGCGTATCTCGTCGTCCACGCTGTAGTCCTGGCAGTGCCAAGAATACGATCAGGAAGATCAGACCCGCGATTGCCAATACAAGTACGACTTCGATGATCGTGAAGCCCTGGTTATTTCTCTTTAATTTTTGCATTCCACACCCTCCTTAGTTACAGATCAGCGTCATTTAACGCTTATGTTAATAATCCTATCTACTCCCTAGCAATTATGCAAGGAGTTTTTCTATTTCAGGTTGGTGTTACCCACAAGTCCGTAAATAGGCAACAACACCGCTGAAATCATAATTCCGGCCATAAGCGCAAGCATTACCATAAGCGCAGGCTCAATGATCGTACTGATGGTCTTAATCTCATTATCAAGCTCATTTTCATAGTAGATAGCAGTTTTCTCTAACATTTTATCCATAGCTCCAGATCGTTCACCAATTTTGATCATTTGCGGAACTAACTTAAGGAAGTTCTCGTCATCCGCAAGTGCATCAGACAAGGCTTTACCGGATTTTACTTTATCTGCAGCCCTCTTGGTGGACTCCTCAATATTGATGTTATTCACTGATTCGGCGGTTATCCTAAGCACCTCTAGGAGAGGCACACCGCTGGCTACAAGCGTTGTGGCTGTCCGACAAAAACGAGCCATGTACATCTTCATAAACAGCTTTCCGAATAGCGGTAAGCTCATCTTTATCTTGTCGATACTCTTTTTACCTTCATCAGTTTCGTGATAACGCTTCAGTAAAAATCCCCCTAACATTGTCACGAGGAACATGAGCCACCAGTACTTACCTATTAAGTCAGAGACACCGAGCATGATCTTAGTCATAAAAGGCAGCTCTTTACCGAGATCTTTGTATAACTGACCGACTTGCGGCAAAACGCCCTTAAGCATGAATATAACTACGCCAACCATAACTAGTGTAACAATGAGGGGGTACACCATGGCGCCTCGAACTTTGCTTAGTATTTCTGCATCTTTTTCCTGTTGATCTGCAATTCTCTCTAGTGCTGCATCTAACGTTCCAGAGGACTCTCCTGCCGCCACTAGACTTACATAGACCTGATTAAATACTGCGGGATGAGCACTCAAAGCCTTAGAGAAGTTATTGCCCGCTTCTACATCAGAGATTATTTGCCCGACAATTAAATTCAGTTGCTTGCTATCAGTTTGTTCTACCACCGTCCTGAGACTTTGCACCAATGGCAAGCCGGCATTAATCAGTGTGCTTAGCTGTCGAGAAAACAGAATACGGTCTTTAGTACTTACTCTGTTCTTAAACTTAGCAAGCAAACCGGTGCTCTGACCTTTTAGCTTAATACTCAGTGGCGCCAGCCCTTGCTTAGTGATAAGCTTGGCAGCTACCTGCTCACTTTCGGCCTGCACTTCAGCTTTAATGTGCTCTCCGGTTTTAGCGTCTTTAGCGGTGTATTCAAAAGTTAGCATGCATTATTCCTATTCGCGCATCATGCGCTCAAATTCCTCAAGATCAACAGCGTAGTTACGCGCTTCATCGTACGTAATCATTCCGTTATGGATGAGGTTGATGAGTGTCTTATCCATTGATTGCATACCATACTCAGCACCTGTCTGAATAACTGCTTCAAGCTGGTGCGCCTTACCTTCACGGATAATGTTACGAACAGCCGGAGTAGCTATCAACACCTCAGCGGCGGCTATCCTACCGCCACCGATTGCTGGTATAAGTCTTTGCGAACAGATCGCCATCAAAATATTAGCAAGCTGTGCTCGAATCTGAGGCTGTTGGTGCGGCGGGAACACATCAATCATACGATCAATGGATTGACTCGCTGAGTTTGTGTGCAGGGTCGCAAATACTAAGTGACCCGTTTCTGCTATCGTGATTGCAGCAGCGATGGTCTCAAGATCACGCATCTCACCAATTAGTACAACGTCCGGGTCCTCGCGAAGTGATGATCGTAGTGCAGCAGAGAACGAATACGTATCGTAGTGAACTTCACGTTGTACTATTACTGACTTCTTTGATTTGTGCGTAAATTCAATCGGATCCTCGATCGTAATGATATGCTCAGCACGCTCAGTGTTGATACGATCGATAATTGCAGCCTGTGTCGTAGATTTACCCGAGCCAGTTGGACCCGTCACAAGCACTAGCCCACGCGGGTAGTTAGCAAAGTTTGACACAACTTGCGGAAGTCCAAGTTGCTCAACAGTAAGAATGTCATTTGGTATCAAACGTAGTGCTGCTGCAAGATTACCACGCTCGTGAAATGCATTCACACGGAAGCGACCAAGATCACCAAAAGCGAATGAAAAGTCGAATTCTTTGTCTTTAATAAGTAGCTGTTTCTGGTCTTCATCGAGTATTGAGAATATTAAGTTCTCAACCAATTCCTCTGTCAAAACAGGTGCGCCTTGCACCGGTATAAGCTTTCCATCGACACGAAGCATCGGCGGCAAGCTAACTTGAAGGTGAAGGTCCGAAGCCTTCTTCTTAATAACTTCTTCGAGGAGTAATTCGATTCTTAATTCTTGCACGTTGGTACCCACCTATATTGCTTATGCTCTAGCATAACAGAACACTACCGCATTGGTGAAGTGCTCTTTGCTCTAATTTACATATTGTTATCCACGGCAGCGACACGGTTCACTTCCTTGAGCGTCGTTTCACCAGCTAGTGCTTTAAAGTAACCGTCTTCTCGCATTGTTATCATACCCATTTCGCGAGCTTTGTTATGGATGGCGCTCGTTGGGCTTCGTTTCAATATTAAGTCCTCAATTTCTCCCGACACCTCGAAGACTTCATACAGCCCTAGCCTACCCTTATAGCCACCGGGGGCATCTGGACTATCCTTGCCTTGAAACAGTGTATAGCTTGGAGCACCTGCCATCGGCAAGCTACTGTATCCCATTGCCGACGCCATGGCCTGAACTTCAGCGTCAGTTTTTGGCAGTAGATGGCCTAATGTTTGCTGTATTGACTCCGTTTCCGCATGATCGCTTGCGTAACTCTCTCTGTCCTTAGCAATACGTCTTACGAGACGCTGTCCGATGACGGTGTTAACCGTTGACGCTATTAAGAAGGGCTCTATGCCCATATCTAGCAAACGAGGCAACACTCCTGCGGCTGAGTTTGTGTGCAATGTACTAAATACTAAATGCCCTGTTAGCGCCGCCTGGACTGCCAACGATGCTGTTTCTTTGTCTCGAATCTCTCCTACCATCACAATATCAGGGTCTTGACGCAGTATTGATCGAAGTCCGTTCGCAAAAGTTAGCCCGACATCAGCGTTAACCTGAATTTGGTTAACACCATCCATCTTGTATTCAACCGGATCTTCAAGCGTGACTATGTTAACGGTGTCGTTTTTAATTTCCTGCACAAGCGCGTAGAGTGAGGTAGATTTTCCTGATCCTGTAGGTCCTGAAGTTATGATCATGCCGTTCGGCTTCGCAATTCCCTTCCGAATTGTCTGAAGGCTGCGACCACGGTAACCCATATCTTCAAGCACGAAGCTGTTACCTGTCTTATCCAAAAGACGAATAACCACTTGCTCGCCCCATACGACGGGACTTATCGCAATACGAAGATCGACGTCCTTTTCGGCAACATGAATACTAAACTCGCCATCTTGAGGGACGCGATGCTCATCGATCTTTAGATTAGCAAGAATCTTAATACGCGAAACCAATGCCGGTTCGTTGCTCTTAGGGAGTTTCATAATCTCTCTCAGAACCCCATCAATACGACAGCGAATCTTCAGGCTGGCCTCAAGTGGTTCTATATGTATATCTGACGCACGGTTCTTAACCGCAAATTCCAGAATCATGTTAAGAGCCCTTGTTATCGGCGAATCCTGAACGATTGTCTTAATATTTGGTTCAGGCTTTTTCTTGTCATCTTTCTTCTTTGCTTCTTCTTCTGAAAGCTTTTCCTTGGAATCATCAAGAGCATCCTCAAGACCTTCTTTCAGATTGGTTTCATACTGCGAAATAACATGCTTTATGCCTTCTTCTGAAGCCATGTACACCTTTATCTGCCGGCCCACTTTGGTCTGTGAACGTTATCTGCATCAAGCATTGCTACGACTAATTTACCCTGCATCTCGCCAAGTGGCACCGCCATATGACGTTCTGCGACTTCTTGAGGCAAGAGTGAGAGGAGTTTTGGTGAGACATTAGCTCCGGAGAGATTAACGTACGGCATATTGCCCACTGTCGCAATCGCGTGAGTTAGATCCTCATTATTAACCTTGCCTTCTTTAATAAGCAAGCCCATGAAAGGCTCGTGGCTTGTGGCGGCTTTTTTCTTCAACTCAACTAAAGTCGCCTCATCAATAAGCTTCCGCTCGATCAATATAGCTTCGAGTTGC
>CAZNVG010000025.1:0-14763 GCA_964576475.1 uncultured Candidatus Saccharibacteria bacterium
AGTATGGCTTCAGCGTCAAGGGGGCGTAGCTAGGGTTGATCGATTTCCACTCTGGGATGATGAACACCATCTGCCTGTCATCCCTCCAGGAGAAGACGAAGATGCTTACGAGTATGGGTGTGGTAGCCCAGTGTCTAAAACGCCGCCAAACGCAGTGGTAAGGGCGGCTAGTTTAGCGTGTGAAGTAGCTCTGGACAAGCTTAACCTGGGTCAAAAATTACCTGCTACTACAATTGAAATAATAGAATCTCAACCGGACGAGCCTTACAATAAGAGGGGAATTATAACTTCAAATGATGATTAACTTTTTAAAAATGACATGCGAGATATCTATTGAACCAACGGTCTTTACCAAGCTACAAGACTTTGCACAAAAGTCACACCCATCTGAAACGGGCGGAATATTAATCGGCTGGTGGATCAAAGACAATATCCATATTGAAGATGTTATTGAAGTTACATACGCTGACGCTACTGGTAATAGCTGGGTAAGGGAGGAGGCACAAGCGCAAGCAGCTTTAGATCAAAAACTTGAAACTAGCAAGGATGAAAAAGCTGGTTATGTAGGTGACTGGCATAGTCATCCAGCACCCATCGGTGCCAGCCCGCAAGATATCAAGTCACTGAAAAGGTCCTCTAAGCAGTATAAAAATTCTTTAGCAACAATAGTTTGTCTGTCTGATGGATCTTTTGACATCCATTCTGCAAGACGTGGCAGACTTAATCAAACAAAATTGAAGGGCTGAAGCTATGTACAAATATCTCAAAAGCCGTGAATATTACGAAGAACGTTATGACGATGCCACTGTAGCAAAGTGTCGATCAGGTGAGCGCATCGTCAATGATACTTTCACCACGATGGAGAAAAAGCTCAGTAAGAAAGAGCTGACAGATAAATTACCAGGCTGGTATCTTCACTACAGCCAGTATTACTTCTTGTTCGTTGAGTCTGCCGCTGCCGAGCGAGCCGCAAATCGAGAAGTCACTATTGCCAAATGGATGGCAGAAGATCAGAAGAAGGACGAACGCCTTGCTTCAGCCCACATCTCGGGCGGAACATTTTGCCGAGCCTGCGGTAAAGATATGCGAGTTGTTAGTAAAGACTACATGCGCCGTGATAACCGTAAAGAAGATGACATCCTTATAATGTTTGAATGCGAAGCCTGCAATAAACGCATGGCTCTCTGGGAAGATGGCATGGAATGGGAGGGCGCGAAACGCGAGTGTGAAAATTGTGGCGGTAAAACCACTTCAAAGCACACCAAAAAGCAGGATGTTATAACCTGGACTGAGACTTGCGAGAAATGTGGGCACACTACAACCGAAACGCTAGACTTGAGCGATACCGCAAGTGAACCTGAGCCAGTCGATCCGTACTTGGAGCTTGATCGTAAACGTTTCATATTCGGTAGCGACATGATGTTCAAATACGACCAGAAGCTCAAACACTTCGAACGTCTAGTTAAACTTAATGCATCGGTTGAAGATAAGGTTCAGCACGCTGATGTTTACGACGGCATCAAGCAAGTGAAGAAACTTAAGATTGCTCAGCTCAAAGAACTACTTGAACCAGTCTTTACCAAAAATGGCTACAGTGACTTCAAGCTCAGCGATCCGCAGGTTGGTCGTGAGGTTACACTTGAGTTCAGCTGTCTCGATACCAAAGATGACCGTGAAGAATACCAAAGCAAGAAGACTTTACATAAGGCAATTGAAAAAGTGCTTGAAGAGACTAACTGGCGAGTCGTGAATGCGGGTGTCGGCTACCGGCTCGGATTTCTGACAGGTAGCCTCAGAGCATACGAAAGCGAAGATGACTTAAAGAAGCTTGTTGAACAGCGCATGAAGAAAGGCTATGTTCCAAAAATAGAGCAAAAAGAAGAATCACAGCCTGATAAAAAACCAAAAGAGAGACTGAGCGGTGAAAATATGCGCGAGTCCGCACTGGTCTACTTCGATAAACTCATGCTTGGCAGCGTGCCAGCAGAAGTAACGCTCAAAAATGGCAAGATTAAGAAGACCAGCATTCCAGTACTAAGTGGAGAAATGAACCCGCTACTTCGTGTGTTCATCCCAATGCGTGATGCTGATAGTTCAGTATCAAAGTTCGTCAGAGACTTTGACTTTGAATTTGGCGACAAAAATAAAGTTCCAAAAGTCCAAAAAGATAATCAGGGTCGTGAGATACGCCGTATCTAGGCTAACAGATAGCAGATAAGTATTCTCGTAAGCTATACTAGCTACATGGATTTAGTGCAAAAAGTGAATAGCTTGTTAATAAATGGCGAGGGTGAAAAGTTTGAAGTAAAACTTTCATTGGCAGTCAAAGAAAATACAGCTAAGGCGATCTGCGCTATGGCAAATAGCCAAGGTGGTTCGGTGTTGGTCGGTGTTGCTGAGAAAAAATACCACAAACCCAATATGGGGGCGTATACCCAGGATCAAGTGATTAATGACGAGTTCATTGTCTTTGGAGTAAGTGATGAGGATAGGGATAGGCGTGATCTTGCAACAAATCTAAGGTCACTTAGCAACCTCAGAACTAACGTCGACAAGCTCTATTCTGCCACGGCTTTTAAGCTGAAGGGTCGCACGGCCATTTTGTTTAAGGTTAAGCCATATTTTCAGGAGTCAGGGACACTTGTAACTTATAAGGGCAAAGCATACCGAAGAATGGACAACCAGTCTGTTTCTCTAAACATAGACGAAGTAATAGACTTACTATCCGCAAAGGGCGTTGAGGTTACTTTTGCTCCAAAGGTAAACACGTCTGATGATACGAGTATGCTAAATAGTGACTCTATGCTAAAAGAGGCCGTCGAGGTTGTCATCAATGCAAATAAGGCATCTGCAAGTTTGCTGCAAAGGAGGATGCGGACTGGATACGCTCGTGCGGCTCGTTTGATTGAAGCACTCGAGAAGGGTGGAGTAATTTCAGAGTCTGATGGGGCAAGGCCCAGGAAGGTTTTAGTAGATAGCGTTGATGATGCGATGAAAAGATTGGGTCAAAAGACAGATATGCACGTAGCTACAGCAGCTGACTCTGAAAATATGTACACCCTTGCAGTAAAAGTTAGCTTAGACGCCGGTAAGTCCTCCGCAAGCTTCCTGCAAAGGAAACTCAATATCGGCTATGCAAGGTCTGCAAAATTGATTGAACTTATGGAAGAAAACGGTGTGATCTCAGGATTTGATGTTGAAAACCCGGGCCCACGGGAAATTTTGATCACTGACTTGGCAGAAGCTTTGGATAGGTACACAAAGAAGCCTAAAACTTAGATATGGACTATACACAGGAAAACTACCAAGATATTGCCTGGAACGAGTTGCACATACTGAGATGCTATTTATGCGGTAGTTTGTTGCGAGACCCCATATCAAAAGAACATGTGATTCCACAAACCCTTTTTCCTTCGAACTCACCTCATCGACCTGCGGTGCCCGCACACAGCGAGTGTAATCGACTTAAGTCACTCGATGATCATTGGTTTGCACAGAGGCTTTATATAAGGGCTCAGAATAATCCGGTCGCCCAGGCGTTAATCGAAAAATTTCTTGATAGAGCTAATCTTGAAAGACCTATCATTGATAAATCTGACAAAGGAAAGGTCAGACACTTTAAGTTAGCTAACACATTGATGGAAGACGTTACTTTAGTTGGTAAGGAAGATCTACCAAATGGGATAGTTCCTTCTCTAAGGTTTGGCAAAAAGTCTAGCGAAAGAGAAGCTGACTACATTAGGCATATGGCAGAGGGTCTCTGTTTAAGTAATTTTCCATTCATTCGCCCTAAGGCTGAGAAGGACATTATTATCACACAGTATTCGGGTCTAAGGAGTCAGGAGCTCTACGAAAGTTATAAAAATGACTTACATAAACTATTTTTTAGCAAAGACAGCAAGACTGTGCAGCAGAAGTGGGGTGGTTATATTAGATATGCGATCAACCCAAAAGTAAGTATGGTTTGGATAGAGTTTTTTGAGGAAGTAGGCTTTACGGTGTCTGTTTCGGTTAAGTAATCCACTCCTAGAAATTTAGTGGTTTATTGTCTCATTTGTCTCGTTTAGAACCGTTAAATAGTTCGTGACCTGTATGCGGAGCCAAGCATAAGCATGATATAATCCACCTAACTAAAGGTGGATTTTTCAATGAAAAAGTTTAATCAAAAAGGTTTCTCAGTCGTAGAAGTGTTAATCGTAATCCTTGTCCTTGGTCTACTTGCTGGGTTAGGCTGGTACATCAAAGATAAGCATGCCGATAAGAAAACTACTTCCCCGACGAATACAGCTACTCCAGCAACTACGCCGCAGGCAGCTAAAGATCCATATGAAGGCTGGAAAACCTACACTGACGATCCTAATGGTATTTCGTTTAAGTACCCTGCTGATTGGAAAGCCGAAACGGGTGGGTACGGCGAGAGCAAGAAACTAGTTCCGTATAAGCTTAGTAGTCCTGACAACAAGGAGGAACCGGCGGTGATTGGTGATACAACTGTTGTAACTGGAAGTCGGATCGAAGTCGTTTTCACCGCCCAGGATGGAAAGACCCTGCAACAGATCTTCAACGCATCCTATGAATCAGGCTTCGTAAGCGATAAAAAAGAGGATAGGAAAATAAATGATCAACCTGCCTTCGAGTATGAGTATGGTTACGAAAAGCAAACATCTCGACAGATAAGATTTAATGAGGGCACAGCATACCACGTGCATGGTTTGTTATTTGCCCAAGACATTAGTAAGACATCAAGAGATTATCCGACGTACATTAAAATTCTTGAGTCCGTCTCGGTCAAGTAGTTAAAAGTTCGAAGTACGTCCACTAGCGGGAGCCATGAAAAATCCACGAGTCCATCTCGTGGTTTTTTCATGTTTGGGATACGGACTTGAAGCTTCGACGCGACAGCTATGCTGGCGCAAGTCGAAGGTTCGTTCGTCAAGCTCGCGCGTAGAAGCTAGCTTCGAGCATGAGAGCAGACGTGCGCTATCCTTTCCCCGGAGCATAATTGATTAATATTGCATTTGATGTTATTGTAAGGATTAATCTCGTTGGAGATATTCCTGGCTGGTGCTAGGTGGTTTTGGTTGATGACGACCAAAACAACGAAGGTCTGGCTTCGTAACCATGACACGTAACAAGGAGGTGGTCTGGTGACCACATTGCAGATAGTGGATGGCGACTCGAAAGACAAGCTGCTACTACAACTGGCAGACATTGGACGAGTCAAGGATCGCCCAGCGTTTCGATTCATGCTCAGTCGTAACGACAGAGTCTGCAAACTTTGGGCCGATGCACTGATCTTCGGCATTACTGCCTTAGATACCAGTGGAGAAAATTGGCTTCTAGATGGGGTCTTCGTGGACATGAATCAGCTCGGCAACCATGCGGATCCGGGTGCTCCAGCTAACTTCATGCAGTGTCGATACAGCACGCGTACGCGTAAAGGCCATCTTGTGCTAGAGGCCGCTCCAAGCTGAAGTGATCCGATCGGGGAGGTGATGTGATGCGTTCGCATTGCCTCCCCACTTGCATCTCAAATCCACCAGCAACTCCTCCTTGTTACTCTCACTTTCTCAAAATAGTCAAACTTCGATCACTAATGGTATCTAAGCTGAAAAAGGTGTTTCTTTGCTGTTCTCTCAATCTCCGGGAGTAAAAAGCCAGCTTAATCTAGTAACTTGTAGTGGCGTATTTGACGAAAATGCGCGAGCCTACAGCGAGAGATTGACCGTAAAGTCTGAGCAAATATGAAGCAAACAGACAGTCTTTTGCGACAATCTGACGTGGCATCACATTTTCTACTCGATTCTTTAAGTGGATTTATGGCTCATCTATGAGATATAAAACAAGGTATACTATTTTGCTTATGATTGCTTTGTGAAGGCTACATGCTATTTTTAACTAATGAACGAGAGTAGTCCGGAACAACCCAATAGCCAGCTCGACCCGCTTACAGGGTCTTTCGCCGAAAGAGAGAAAAGCACCGTAGTAATGTTTGGACTCATGGCGGAGCGAATAGCAGGCAAGAGCTTGAGATTAGACGCAACTTTCCATGAAATTGAAGATCTTGGAAACGGCGAGTTGGTGAGGTCGCCAATCGCAATAAGTGGTGAAGTTTTGGAATACGATATAGATGTTGACGGCTCACCGGCGCTTAAGGTTTTAGTTTGGGAGGAATCATTTACTGCAAACGAGTTGTCTTTTGAGCCGCCTGCAGATTTTATGCAAGATGAGCCTGATGAGCTGAGGAGATACTCTGAATGGCACAACAGCGAGCGAGTGAGCATGGAGCCGGCTGAATTAATCAGGCAGATTAAGTATGGCAATATAGAGGGTCTTATCTTGTCTACGCGACGAGTCTAGTTGGGTATATCTTCATTCGCAAGCAGTAGCGCGCGCTGGTATCATAAGTGAATGAAGAATAGGCTTATAGTAAATAAACCCGAACTTTACGTTTGGTAAGGTAGTTATGAAAAACCCTGTTGCCGAGAGTGTTGATATGTATATAGAGACAGCCGAGCCAGAGGCAAAGACTACATTAGTCGCACTACGTTCGATAATGCAATCTGCCGCTCCAGAAGCCGAAGAGGGAATAAGTTGGGGTGTGCCTTTTTACAAATACCACGGAATGCTTGGTGGTTTCTCGGTGTTTAAAAAACATGCAACAATAGGTCTGGCCTTTGAGCTTACTCCAAAAGCTCGCGAAGAATTAGAAGCAAAAGGGTACAAGACGGGCAGCAAAACAGTGCAAGTACGATTTGATCAAGACGTATCCAATGCAGTGCTGAGTAAAATAATCAAAGCTAAAGCGTTGGCAAATAAAGCCGCTGCTTCTCAAGCCGAGTAATAGGTCATGTAGTAAATCCGATAGCACCTCATATAGTTTGTGAAACAATAGAGTCATAAAAGTAAGCGGGGAGCAGCATGCTACAGAAAATTACACCCAACCTATGGTTTGACGGAAATGCGAAGGAGGCTGTCGACTTCTATGTTACGGTTTTCCCTAACAGCAAAATTAATTCGATTGAGTATTATCCTACGAGCGAAGCAGAAGGATTGGCTGACTTTCAAAAAGACCTCGCAGGTAAGGTACTCATGGTAGATTTTGAGCTAAACGGTAATCCATTTATCGCTATAAATGCAGGGTCAGAGTTTAAATTTAACGAGGCAGTGTCGTTTCTTATATCATGTGATGATCAAGAAGAGATAGATCATTATTGGGGGCAACTATCGAAGGTTCCGCAGGCAGAGCAGTGTGGCTGGTGTAAAGATCAGTTCGGACTTAGCTGGCAAATTAATCCATCAAATATGGGCGAGCTGATGAGTAGGCCTGGTGCTTTTGCAAAGATGATGCAGATGAAGAAGATAGAAATAGATAAATTTTAAGATACTTCATCTGTAACTTAACCAAAAAGATATCTAGTAAATTACTAGTAGTAAGCTTTTTATGGTTATGCTAACATCTAGTTAATAAACCTATCTAAGTATTCTGAAACATGAAAGCAACCAAAAACAAAGCCTACCAATCTAAACACGATAATGTAGACGCTAAAGCATATAGACGAAATCGATCGATAATGGAACTGGTTAAGAGTCCAGTAGTTATTCTGTCGGTCGTAGTAGTAGTCGGTCTGGTTTTATTGGTCTCAGCCCGTGCTGCTTCAGTCAGAAAATCGGTGCGGTTTAGTTTGAGTAGTTCTTCCACAGACGGTGGATATACTTTCACAGATTCTAATATCGATGTTGCGAAGTGGCTACAACCGGAAGCGATACCGATATTGAATCCCGCAGAGGGTAGCTGGCCACAGGGATCGTTAGGTAACTTTCGTATTCTTTGTTGGGCATCACATTTAAATTACGACGATCCAATTATGTACCCCGAAGACAAGTATCCTAACGGCCAAGGCCAAGGAAAAGCGCACCTCCACCTATTCTTTGGAAACAGAAGCACCAACTATCAGACAACACCGGCAAATATCACAACGAAAGGCGAAGGTTCGTGTCAGGGTGGTCCACTTAATAGGTCGGCTTATTGGATTCCTGCCCTGCTAGACAAGAATAATAAGGCTCGCATACCGTTCACGACAGTGTTCTACTATAAGACTCAAGGGGTAGATAAAAGTACTGTGCAGGCGCTGCCAACAGGCTTACGAATGATTACTGGCAAGCCTAATGCTGTGAGTCCTCAGAACAACTGGCGAATTAAGTGGATTTGTCTCGGCGGCACAAATGCTGGAGTGACCTCGGACCTCATTCCGAAATGTGATGTTGGCTCAAAGCTTAAGCTACAGTTACTATTTCCACAATGCGGAGCTCGAAACTCTGACGGCACTCCTGTTCTAGATTCGACCGATCACCAGAGTCACATGACATACCAAGATGACTACTATCATACCTGTCCTGCAACACATCCGATTGTTTACCCAGAAATTTCGTTAAACATCATCTGGAACAACACGGACACTACAACCGACGGCTGGTACATTTCGTCAGACAGGATGACTATGCCGGATGGTACCCGCATGAATGTACCTGGCGGAACTACCACTCACGCTGACTGGTTCATGGGGTGGAAACCTGAGATTATGCAAACCTTTGTAAATAGATGTCTGCACGAGGGCAGAAACAGTAATCAAGGAAACTTGTGTGACGGTACGAGATTGAAGATGATATCCGGTCCAAATGGGGGTGAATATACAGGCCCACAAATCGTCGATCCACCGGTGGCACCAAATGGCCAGGTAGACATGACTGCGACGTTCTAGAGTATTTGTACTTAGTCGAGCTTTAGCTTTTCCTTACAATTACAGCTGCACTGAAGTTAAGAGATTCTATTAAGAACGCCCTTGTGCTTGACGATGTTTTTGTAGTCCCACTGGATTTTCTCGGACTTTTCTAACCATCGTCGGAGAGCGTCGATATCTATTTGCGATTCGTCTGTGAAGCGTACCTCAGCTGCTTTGAATGAACCCTCTGCTTGTAGTCCTTTTTCATCAAAAGATTGACCGCTCCAAAACAATAGTCGTATGCAATCTTTTAGTGCGTCATACCCTACTACTGGATTGCCTTCAATGAACCAGACGGGTGCACCATGCCATATCTTATTCTCAGCTTTGGGTAGTGCCTGTGTAATTTCTCGCGCTAAAAGCTCACAAATATTCTTTCGATCAGTTGTCTGGGCGTTGTTGTAATCCTGTATATCTTGCTGCATCGTACTTCTATAGTACGTGCTCGGTCATTTAGCGACAAGACTACGTTAGTCCGTAAAGAACAACTTTTGAAAATCGCCATGCGTCGGTGTAATTCTGGACGGACGTTGATCGGGTGGAAAATTAGCCAGTTGTTCACTCGTGTGTGTAGTCGTTAAAGCTATGACTTCTGCAATACCAGCTTGTCGCGCTGAAACTACGCCAGCGTGTGCATCTTCTAAAGCGATGAACCTGTCAGGTGTGACATCCAGTCTATCAAGAGCAAGGTTGTACGCCTCTGGGTCGGGCTTAAGGCATGTTACGGATTCTCGCCCAACGATAATGGTAGGATCAAACATGTCCAACAGACCGTGCCGTTTTAAATAGGGAATAACTTCCTCTTGTACTGGTGCGGTGGTAACGATAGTGATTTTGCCATCCAAACTATCGTGTAAGTCGCGGATTGTTTCGAGAGCTCCGGGAACAGGGTCAAAGCCGTGTTGCGCCTTATCCCAATAAATCTCATTGCGCCTGTCCACTACATGTTGCACTGTATCGCGCTCACTGACGAAGTCAATGATAATACCAGCCTGGAGCATGACCCAGCCAATTATCTCAATAGCATGTGAGCCGTGATGGTGTGCTTCGGCATGAATTGAGTTGTCGATTAAAGCGTAGCGCTCATCAGCTAATTCTTCCGCAACGCTCAAAAACGATTCAAGTCTAGATTGTGTCATCGCAGCACGAGTATCGGCAATTGTGCCATCAAAATCTAGCCCGGCCGCACCAAAACTTTCGATTAACTTCATAAGTATAGTATGTCACGAAAACAGACTAAACTCAAATTCGCTACGACGTCGCACCTGCAATGTTAACCATCCAAAAGATACCAAACTTGTCAGTAACCATGCCAAAGGTATCACCCCACGGTGCCTTTGTTAGTGGTTCGGCAATTGTGCCGCCTTCGGCCAGCTTGTTGAAATAACCTGTAAGTTCAGATTCATTATCACCACTGAGCGAGATACTGATGTTTGTGCCAGGCTTATAAGGCATGCCGTCAGGAACATCCGATGCCATGAGAACCATGCCGTTATCTGCCGTAAGCATTGCGTGCATAATTTGATCCGCGTCTGCTTGGTTGGCAGCCATTCCTCCCTCACGAAAAGTCGTCATTTCAAGTTTGCCGCCAAATACTGACTCGTAAAACTCCACCGCCTGCTTCGCGTTACCTTTAAAGTTGATATATGGATTTAGTCTAGATTGCATAACAGTTGCTCCGATTTATATGACTATAGTGTACCGCAGAACTAACTAGTAAATATACGAAAAGCTACCAGCGGACGCCGTGCGAGAACTTGTAATGCCAACACCCTTGTAGTTCATTTCACTTACTAGAATTGTGCCATCACCATTAACTGCTTCGACATACACGACATGCATTCCCTGTTGACCGATGGCGCCTGCGCGGGGAGTTGACCCGGTTGCGATGCCTTGAGCACTTGCCCGTGCGACCCATGTGTTCGCGTTGCCGAGATTATTTGGTAGATCAGGACGACGAGATTTTGCATACCATGTGCAATAACCAAAGCTGTACGTGTTGCCGGATGACGAGCCTCTTGCAGCGGTAGGTTGTTTTGTAGATGCCTGCACCACCTTGGTCGTTTGTGTGTTTGGTTGTTTTGGGGTGGAAACGGATTTCTCCTGCGCAGGCGGTATTCGTGCCGCAAGTTCTTCATCGGGTAAAGGAACGACTAGTTTTTCCCCAATGTTCAGCACATCTGGATCCACAATTTGTGTGTTTTTATCATACAATCTTTGCCAAGTTGTTTTTTGCAATTCAGCGATTTTGATAAGCGATTCACCACTTTGGACAATGTGAACAACAGGCTCGACTTTGACGGGTTCCGCTACAACGACTTCTTGCTGCGTCGCTACTTCGGGTTGCGTTGCTTCCACTTGCTGAGTAGTTGCAATCTGCTTAGTTGCTAATAGTGACTCAAGCGATAGTGCCTGAGTCTTTTGCGTACCTGCACTTAAACAGAGTACGCACAATAATAGGCCGGTCGGTATGACTGGTATACGCATTTAAATATCCCTCCTAGAGAACGATTTCTATGCAAAATATGAGCGGAAGTAATATAGGTTCGCTCAAAATGCGTCTTTTCCACCTCACGTGTAAAAGGCACAAGTTCTCATACTACATAAGTATTATTTTGAGTCAAATTCTTATGGTAATAACAGATGAGTAATTATGTTGTAGTTCAAACAACGAAATTTACAATTGCGACGTATTTGTGCCATTTTGACGACTATGTATTTTGATCTTCGTTTGCTTATTAGCGAGTTGTCGACATCTATAGTTTTGCGTGACGTTTTATCTCTATTCAACGTATACGTCTATAATGAATTTCGTGCAACATACACAAAATACTCTCGATAAATATATTCCCTATGACAAATCGTGGCTTATTCGCATGGGGGTGCTGAACCTTTTGCATGGTTTTCGAGACACAGAGGACTTTATTGCCAAGCAGTCAGAGTCGCTTGGTGCTGATATTGATGCTTTGGCACGAGCGAGCGCTCAATGGCGAACAGGTCAGCCGATTGAAGTGGGCGAGTCGGGGACGTTGTATCGTTTTCTGCAGTATGCCGCATGGAAACGCGGTAGTGACGCGAAGTTCGTAAAATCAGGAACTTTGCAAAGCAGAACAATCTATAACAAACCAGATGTAGTTACAATGTCGCTAAAAAATCTACTCACACTTGATAATGGTACTTCTCAATGGGCGAGCATAGCAGTGCTCATGGGAAACGATGACCCAAAACCCACCCCAATGCCATATAAGCTCGGACTGACATATGAAGCATTAGAGCACTGGAAGAATTCTCGAAATGCTGGGCGTACTTGGCAGGCACGCAAAGATGCGACCATTGCCCGCCAGGCCGATGCGTATGTGGGTTGGTTGCGAACCGGCAAGATGAATTTTAAGCCTGAGCAGGCAGAGGATTATTGTTTTGCAAGAGCTTTTGGCATCCTGAGCGCAGCCGAAGGTGAAGCGCTGTGGCCAAGTCTGCGCTTGCACGAGAGTGACAGGATTGTTGAAATGGAGAACGCTCTATCGCAGAGCGAAGTATCCTCAAAAGATCATCGAGTCGTGCAAGCTGTCGCAATGAAAAAACACGACGAAGTTACATTTTTATACCCAGAATGCGTCACCAAGAGTTGGCCAAAATTCTGGGACTGGTTTACAGCAGTCGAGCGCTAAATTTATAGGATGCTACAATACATCGATGAGCTTTAAAGCGATTGGTTTTGACTACGGTGGTGTCATAAATGGAAGGCCAGGCACAACATTTACTCATGCAATTTGCGCGATCATTGGCGTTAATCCTGAGGAGTATCGATCGGCATATTTCGCACACAATAGAGGATTTAACACAGGAACCTTGAAGAGCGAAAAAGCATTATGGTCGGCCGTGCTTTCAGACTTAGACAAGATGCAATTTATCGATGAAGTTATGCGACTGTCTTCTGAATTACGAACCGGAATTGCGATTAATGAGCGTGTTTTGTCATTGGTCGACTATTTGCGAGCCAGTGGCTACAAAGTGGGGCTGCTGAGCAATAACTCATTGTCTGCCGCAAATGACATGCGAGCTGAAAAACTAGATACGCACTTTGACGTATTTATTGTTTCGGCAGAAGTCGGATTGATGAAACCAGACAAGGAAATATACACACTTTTTGCAGATAAGTTGGGAGTCAGTCTAGGAGAACTTATATTTATCGATGACTCTACAAAAAGCCTAAGTTCTGCTGCTGACTGTGGATATACACCAGTACTGTTTACTTCATACGAGCAGCTCGTTGACCAGCTAAAAAACCTAGCTATTCTCAGCAGAGACTACGACACCCATACCGGTGAGCAGGCCGCGAAGTAAGTTGTTCGCAGTTCTCGATAATTCCGCCAATCGGTTATACTCTCGACTGGCATTTTCGCAGTAGCTCCCACTGTCTTCATACCTACTTAACTCTCGGTAAAAACCCGACACTCCATGAAGGGCGACACGGTACTCGTCGAACCTCTCGTAGGGCATCGTCCATTCTTGCTCGCCACCAGATTTTGAGCGAACTAAGTGATCAATAGACAGGCTCGTTGCTTCTAAGTCGCCCATCCTCTGCGGCTTTTTGTCTTCTTGGCTGTCAATATTGTAGGCCTGACCCACAACCACAAATTCATCTTTTCTGTCTAGGACGATTGATTCGCTACCATAACGCATATTCGCTCCTTATTCTTAGGCTTATAGTCGAGCCTTATTAGTATGTCGATATGTTGAGAGTGGATCAGTGAAATCGTTTTTACAAAGGCGCCAAACAAGTTCGTACAGTCTATACTAGTAATGATGCATTATGTACAAAAGCATATTATTGACCTGCTTCGATCTACAGAAAGTCTTCGCTATAGCGAGTTACAACCTGACGACATTGAGAGTAGTCATTTCAAGTACCATTTAGACCAACTCATAAAAGCAGGCTTTGTCCGTCAACAATCACGCGGGGTATATGCGCTTTCAGTAAAAGGAAAATCGGAAGTGGATCGATTGTCTAGCGGTACTGTTAATCCCAAGATTTCTCCGAAAGTCATAACCTACACCCTGCTGCACAACAGTGAGTTTTATTTTTTGCATCAGAAGGAGAAAGAGCCGTACCTGGGATTACTCAACATGATTGGTGGAAAGGTGCATATTGGTGAGTCGACACATCAAGCAGCCGTGCGCGAAGTAGAGGAGAAGATAGGCGCGACATTGCCGGAGCCACATTTAATAGGAATTGCAGAGATAAGAATTAGTCAAAATAGTGAGTTATTAACACATGCAGTGGCCTATATGTATGAGCAGATTCTGCAAAAAGATGAAGACTTTTCAGGAAAATTAACCGCAGTACCAAAGACGGAAATAGAATCACGAGTCGATCTAGCTCCTGACCTATTGCGCTTACTTGCCTCACTGGAAAAAGACAGCGTGGCAATTATTGATCTAGATATCGACTACAACTAGTAGGAATTGTAAAAACAACTTTACGAAAAATACACAGCTCCTGACATACGCTAGAGTTGTCACTAAACAGGAGTCATACAAATGGCAGAACAAACAAGTGCAAACTACGAACAACACATTCGTGCAATTGAGGACTTTCCTGAAAAAGGTATTCGTTTCTATGACATTGCGCCACTGCTAGGCAGCGGAGCGGTGTTTAAAAGTTTGATAGAAGACATGTCGTCGCCACTTCGCGGCAAAGTAGATAAGATTGTCGGTCTTGATGCACGTGGCTTCATCTTTGGAAGCGCTATGGCGAGCGAGCTTGGAGTGGGATTTGTGATGCTGCGCAAGCCACACAAACTCCCTGGCGATACTTACGCAGTTAGCTATGATTTGGAATATGGGAGCAATGAATTAGAGATTCAATCCGATATGTTACATGCTGGCGAATCAGTGGCGTTGGTTGATGACGTTATTGCTACCGGTGGAACTGCAGTAGCAGGAATTGAATTGGTCCAAAAAACAGGAGCCGACATTG
>CAZNVG010000026.1:0-14494 GCA_964576475.1 uncultured Candidatus Saccharibacteria bacterium
CCCTATCAGACCGGTCCCCTACTTGGCGGTCAACACCTATGGAGAGTCGGTATTTGGCAAGAGGAAGGGAGACTACTTTGAGATGGTGGAAGTAGGAGTAGTTGACATCACTACTTGCTTCTGTGAGTGGTGTTTTGTGTTTACGGTAGTCTAGGTAGGTGTAGAGGGTGGCTCCTATAAGAAAGAGACCCACTGGCGAAGCCAACGCTATAAACACACCTGTTTTGGCGAGTTGAGATCCAGCTGTTACGACGTTGGTGGTACTAGAGGCGAGGATGGTGCCTTGGTAGGCGCCGACTGAATAGTAGCCAGAGCGAGTGACACCTCGAGCGTCAGTGGAGATGCCGAGAACTTGTCCACCTGCGTTCACTGCTGGGGAGTTGTCGTGTAATGCAATCGTGGGAACGGGACCACCGTTATCTTTTACTTCATGGTCAATCGTGTCATAGAGGTTTGGGACGTAGGTGTAGCCAGTACAGTTTTGATCGTCTGAGAGATTATGGCCGAGATCGACGGGAGTGGCGTCGAGGGTGCCGGAAAAGCCAACTGCCGTCAGGTCAACTGAATTAAAGCAGTTGAGCGAAGCACCATTCGTCGTGTTGTTTGCGATCAACGTATTTTCGGCGCGCGATCCGTTTTGAACGTCGTTAATAGTAACTTGAAAATCCTGAGTCAGCGTAATGTCTGCCCTTATAACCGTAAAGGCTGAGAAGGTCGTTTCTTTTGATGGTTGCGTTACCGAGTTTCCAACAACCGTCGCATTGGTAATACGCATTAGTGCGCTGTCTATATGGTTAGAGCCGAAGAAGCCGGCAATGGTATTGCGATTATCTGGAGCTGGGTTATTGACGGTGTTGTAGGCAACCGTGACATTCGTAAAGTTCTGCTGATCGGTTAGTTTACAGGAAAAGTAAATTCCCGCTACAACAGGCACGGATGCTTGCCCGGGAACTACCGTTACCGGCGTCGGTACAGTAACAGTGTTATACGCAACAGTTGTTGCATCTACTAAAACGGCGTAATTAATATTTGTTATTGGTCCAGATGGACTGATTATGAAAAGCCCCGAATCAAGACCTGCACTATTGTGCATTACCGAGACGTTATGCACTACAATCGTTGCATCTGAATACTGCTGATTGTTTCCAAAGGTTGTCTCTTGCCCACCAATAGCCAAACCGGTTGCCCCAAGTGACCCAGGAGCGCTGTTGTTAATTATCTGCGTATCGGTCACCGTCACCGAAGGAACATCCGTGCTCAAAAGCGGCTGCATAGAAAGTGACATTCCGGTTGTGCTGTCACCAGACCCAGTCCATGTATTGTTCTGAACGATAGAATTTGACACATTCACGGTTAGTACATTGTTGACTCTTACGCCTTTTGTACAATCATCTACGTTGATGTTGTCTAGGGTTACCTGTCTTGCCAGTTCTATCTCTATTGCGTAGTCAGCTGCGTTGGTGATCTTCATGTCTTTGATCGTAATATCTTGCGTTAATGGAACATTGGACATATTGGCGCTAAATGCTGAATTTCCAGCTCCATCTATGGTGGTAGCACTTTTTCCTGCACCTTGAATGACTACAGTTTTCTGTAGAAAAGGTAAATCGGCCGACAAAGTCTGGGTACCCGAAGGAATTGTGATCGTATCATTTGAACCGTATGCTCCGTCAGCAACACAGCCATTACCATCAGATGCCGCATTTACTGCGTCTATTGCTTCAGAAATAGTACAGCCACCAGAGACGGTTACAGTGGCGGCGTGAGCACGAGAGCCTATAGCAAGTGAACTTATTAAAGCTAAGAGTGTGATACCGAGTAGTTTTTTTAACATTTACGCTTATGGTAGCACAAATGACTGGCCTAAAAAAAAGTCACGAATGAATTATCTGGATAGTCTTGTATTTTACTGGTGGGCAAGGAGGGACTCGAACCCTCAAGGCTTATTCAGCCAGCGGATTTTAAGTCCGCCGCGTATACCAGTTCCGCCACTCGCCCTAGTTACGACAATTTTAGTATAGCTGTTTTTTATTTGCTTTTCGATCGCTATCTATTCTAATCTCGCAGGCGAGCTACTTGTCCACGAATTACATAAATCCAAAACGCCCATGCGATTGAAAATGTTATCGTCGTAATGGAACGGTAATTCTGGTTGAGAATAAGCTGCACAATAGATGAGAGTATGCCAAGACACTGCAGTATGAACTCAATTATAAGCACAATGTTCACCCCTTTTTTACTCGTTGCACGCAGTAAATACCCGTTTAATAAGAGCGCTGGCAGACAGATTATAGCTATACCTACAAGCGAAATAAGCACGAGTCCTCCGAGAGAATCGCCGCCAGAAAGCATCGCTATAATGAGCATGAGTCCAATAATAAGTAGCGCCAACCCTCCCGCGAAAACCATATTTAAAATGGCGTAAATCTTAAGCGAGCTTACTAGTTGAGATATTTTTGGCTTAGTGTTCGAAGCCGTGTTAACTGGCACCCCCGACTGCATACCATAGCTAGGCTGTTGTGGCGTTGGGTAAATATTTGGCTGAGGCGGCGTGGGTGTTGCGGCAGAGTATATGTTTGTCGGAGGCGGGTAGGTTTGAGCAGTTGGTGCCTGTGACGAAGCTGCCGCATCGTTCGGTTGCGCAGGGTTCTGCGCGTTCTCGCTAACGCTGGTAGGATCGGGTGAAGCTGGATTCATATTGACATAAGCCCTTTAGACCCCAGTGTACCACTACAGAGAGAAAGTCATAAATGGAGGCGCGTACCGGAGTCGCACCGGTGTACAGGGTTTTGCAGACCCTTGCCTAACTCCTCGGCCAACGCGCCAGATAAGGAGAGCTCCACACATTTTATCATAACCTTTTGGATTGCACCCCTGTTTCGCTTCGAGTATAATCACCGAGTACTCTCTTATGAGACTACGCGCGTATCATTGGGGATTGGCCAAGCGGTAAGGCACTGGGTTCTGGTCCCAGGATCGGGGGTTCGAATCCCTCATCCCCAGCCAAACATAAGCATGATGAAAGACTTCTTAGGAAGTCTTTTTGTTTTGATATACTTAAGGCATGAATACACTTATCATTGGCGGAACTTCAGGACTCGGGTTAGAACTCGCAAAAGACTTACAAGCTTTAGGAGATGAGGTATATGTAACTGGCAGGCGTGAGCTAGATGAATCCTCGTTACATTATGAAGCTTTTGATTTATCAGCCCCCAATCTACCTCAAAGACTTGGTGGGCTAGTAATGAAAATGCCAGAAATAAATACGTTAGTATATGCTGCCGGCTATTTCCAAGAAGGGTTGGTGACTGACTTAACAGAACAACAAATTGAAGAAATGATAGACGTGGGTGGACGAGGCCTGATTTACGCCGTACAAGCAGTACTCGCAAAACAAGGTAAGCTTGATGAGCTTATTACTATTACTTCTACTTCACAGTGGACGCCACGTAAATTAGAGCCAATTTATAACTTCGCTAAAGCGGGTGCCGCACACTTCAGTAATGCGATGGCCGAAGACGGGCGAGTAGGCAAGGTTCTTGTTGCTGGTCCTGCTGGTATGGATACAGCATTTTGGGAAGGTACCAACCATGACGTAAGTACGATGCTTGACCCAGCATGGGTAGCAGACGAAGTGATAAAACTTCGCAGTGATGAATATAAGTACCGTTTTGCTAAAATAATGCGCGAGCCAGCTAGGGTTGAGGTTGTAGAAACTCGGTAGGTGTTGGCATCAGCTTGGTTCTAACAAAGTCTACGATGCCCAGTCAAGCACTACATCCATATAGACTGACAACGAAACTCTGCAATCAAATCTTATAAACACAGTTATCATGCAACTTATGTATAGTTAGTTATGTGCCCAGTTAACTTACTAAGGAGCAACTATGCCACTTATTCGCTGTGATTACTCAAGTACGCATTTTAATGACGAGCAGCTCGCCAGCATAAACAAAGCCCTCTTTGATGCCAGTGCGGTGCTTTGTGAATACGATGAGAATGACGCGCAAGACAAGATATCGATATTCAACTCACCATACGGCCCACTAGACCACTCAACAGCATCAGCAGAGATTGAGGTTAGAGCTAAAAAGTCTGAATTCGATAAGCCCGGCTCTGTTCCTAATGAGGTCAGAGCTGCATGGCTAAAGCACTATGAGTCTTCCCTTGTTCCAATAGCTCAGGAAATGAAAATAACAGCGCCCATAATATTTACTATCACCTTTGAGGACTGGGAAGTCGTAGTGGTTTCTTCCCAAGGCTCCGTACCTAACTAAATGTTCGTTCCGAAGCGGCACTGTTACAATAGCAACCATGAATAAAACACCAATCACCGTACAGACAACTATTAACGCACCACTCGAAAAAGTCTGGCAATATTGGACCGAACCACAACATATAACGAACTGGGCCTTTGCTTCAGATGATTGGGAAGCACCCGAGTCAGAAAATAACGTTACAGTGGGCGGCACATTCAAAACCGTCATGGCTGCGAAAGACAAGTCTGCGCAGTTCGACTTTACGGGCACCTATACTGCCGTAGATGAAAAGTCACGCCTCGAATACGATATGGACGATGGTCGTCATGTAACGATAGCCTTTGCCGAAACACCGGAAGGTATTGCCGTTATTGAAACGTTTGATCCGGAAGACGAAAACTCAGAGGAAATGCAACGATCAGGGTGGCAATCAATATTGGACAATTTTAAAAACTACACGGAAACCAACTGAGTTTACTGGCTCCTCGCTCGGTAATCGAGTACGAAATCTGTCCAGGACATCTCGGGTGTTGGTGGTGCCAGGCCTATTATGTAGGGCATGAGTTTTTTGAGTGTCGACGAATTTAGACTCTTTCCTCCATCGAGCACCTTGGCTGTCCAGATGAGTTGCGAACGCGGATGAGCAAAAGAAATTCCTGTCTGCATAAGCATGGCAATGGCGCGAACATCAACGCCACTATCGTGAAGTCTGAGAAACAGATCAAAATGACTGCGCTGTAATCTTTCGCCTACTTCAAATATCCTGTAGTCACGACGCATGGCTAGTCTGAATAATGCCCGTGGCAGTCGATGCTCAATTGATAACTGTTCAATTTGGCCGTCCATCCAAGTTTTAGCCTGCGCAACAGCACTGTGATATTCAGGTATGCTGGCAAATACGCTCAGGACTTTGGTAGATGATGGTCCTGTTTTAGTCGCAGAGGCATGGTCGAGGTCTTGGTATTCGGGCAATCTGTGCTCGTGTTCCATGAAGTGCGTAGCCCCCCACCATGTTAAGCGGCGTTTATCCCAGCCTAGTGTTCGAGTGACCGAACCGAGTAGGAAATTTACTTCACCAATACCACCAAATCTTCTTTTCACAAGATTTCTACTCAAAGACTCATGGTCTATCAAGTCGTCATTTGTGAGCGGCCTTCCTTGTGCAACGGTCTCATTTATAGCGGCTCTAATTATCCCTTCATCTGGTAATAGCTTTTTGTAGTTCTTTGACTCATGACCAACTGCCTTGCCGTAGCTAGTTAAATTTCCCCAGTGACGTGTAGTAAGGTCGGGTGACGGCCCAATATGCAGAGCCCCGGCAATTGTGAGAATTTGCTTTAGACTGACAAATGGCAGTTCGTGCCTGACATAAACTTCGCGAAGCCACTCGTAGTTTTCTCTCCACTGCTGCTCTGACCACTGCTCAAGGAGTTTTTCATTCACAAAACCGAGATCTATCTGGTATTGCTCTAAACTACCATGAAGTTTTTTTATTTGTCCGAGGGTCTGTAATTTATTCGCTGCAATTCCGGCAACAATATCAGTTTGTACAGGCATAATAGCAAGACCATAGTCTCTACCTAAAAAACGCGAATACTCACGGCCATTCTCTACTGATCGCGCGACAGTCCAAGACGCGGCTTCAATGCGAGTCGATCGCTTTTCTATACCCATCGCCGCACGGTAGTTTCCTATGCTTCCCCAGTTCTTTTCAATTACACCCATGTTGGGCATAAGGCCGGCAGATGCTAAACGCGAAACAACTGGCTGTGTCATATGTGCTCGTCCTTCTCGCTCTGATATTTCCTGAGCCCACTGTGCGTTTTGTCTCCACGTCTCGTCATCCCATTCGCAAACTAGCTTGGTTGTCACCCGACCAAGTACTTGTTGTAATGCATCCATGCCGCCAACATATAACTCCATAGTTTGTGCGCTGGGTAACAATGGATTTGACCGAAAATCGTTTCTAGTAAGCGGTCTCATGTCGCCTTCAGCAATTCGCGCCGAGTCAACCTCACGGCATGCCTGCACCACACGTTCGTAGTTCCATCTATTCATTGATGCATACTATACCATCTTTTCCTCTGTTATTTTAGGGTTAGTGCAACATGCTGTTACGATAGAGCCATGCTTCAATCCCAGAATGAACTCGAGCACTTTATTCAGAACAACGATTACATGATGCGAGCGCTGCGCGCTGCAAAAACCTGCAATCTACCAGATTGGTTCATCGGGGCGGGTTTTATTAGAGATACCGTATGGAATGTCCAGCATGGCTTTGAGTTAGATTATTCGTATAAGGACCTCGATTTAGGCTACTATGACAAAACTAATGCGTCACAAGTCTTCGATGAGGAGTTGTCCATAAAACTCCGTGGGGTATTCGATACTGAATGGGAAATAGTTAACCAAGCATATGCGCACACATATAATCATGGGGTCGCGCCATACATTTCTGCGACAGACGGTCTCGCGCATTGGATTGAAACCGCGACGTGTGTCGCGGCAACGCTGGACGATAACGACAATGTGCGGGTTATCGCTCCATGGGACATCGATGATCTACTGACGCTCAAACTTCGCATAGCACCATGTCACAAAGGCAATGCATATTACGAGAATCTATTTCATAAACGAATAACTTCCAAGAATTGGCTGGTGCGCTGGCCCAAGCTTCAGATTATCGACTCATAACGTGATCTCGAAAGTCACGCCAATCGCTCTTGTACTCTTTTGGCATTGCATCAAACTCTACGTCGGCTATTCTTTGCCAGTTTTTCTTCGACATACAACCCTCGCCTTATTAACACTATTCACTTTAGTATCTATGCAACTTGCTGACAGTAAAATTTTTCGCAAATCATTTTGAAGCTACTGCTACACTGTACTTATACAAAGGAGAAATATATGGAACAAAACGCATATGCATTTAGCGGTTTCTCGGTTAACGATCTCAGTACAGCCAAAGACTTCTATGTAAACGTACTTAAATTAGTTGTCGAAGAAAATCCTATGGGTCTGTATTTGAAGCTAAACGGTACAGAAGTGTTTGTGTACCAGAAAGACGACCACAAACCAGCGACATTCACAGTACTAAATTTCGCGGTAAAAGACATCGACGAAGTAGTTACATCACTGCGAAATAAAGGCATCACATTCGAACACTATGACGGTATGACAGGGGACGACGGAATCGCAAGAGGCCTTACAAACAAACAAGGTCCTGACATAGCATGGTTTAAAGATCCTGCAGGAAATATTTTTTCAGTTCTTCAGAACGAATAGAGTCGCCTCTGCTTTAATTATCGGTTTATACCCAACCATAGTTGTCATTACGTCCCGCCCCTCGATAGTGTTCGCCGTGTAGGCGTATCGGGGGCGGGACGTAAACGACCTAACAGGAATGAAACGAAGCAGAGAGAAACCCTCTACTTGTACGCGTTCACCGGACCGGCATCCATGTGCACGACACCGTTGGTGTCGATGGTGGGCCGGTGCTCCGAACCGCGCTTGCTGTACAGCTCGACCGCCTCGATGATGACGCCCGTCGGCATGTTGCGGATGACAGCCGGCACGCAGGTGTAGATGCGATCGTCGTTGTTGGCGTTGGCGGAGTCGACTCCGACGACCTGGCCGGCGTGGTTGTTGACCTCGAGCGACACGCGGTAGCGGTGGAACGACCCGGTGCCGTTGCTCTGCGCCGAGTAGGCGACAGGAACGACCGCCACGATGTCCGACGTCAGCCGGATCTCGATGACCTCGTTCGCATCACCCTGGCTGCCCGCGGCTCGACCGACGTCGCCCATGTGACGCACGGCGCCGTCGGCCACGACCGGCGTGAACCGGTTGTCGTCCTTGGTGCCGAACTGCGATGCCACCTCGACGGATCCGTCTCGCTTGAGCACGAGCGCGTACACGTCGTAGTCGGTGCCGGAGTTCCAGCTGACAGTCGCCGTGATGAGATCGGTCTTCTCGACACTCAGGCTGCTGCCCTTGGCGATCGTGACCTTCTCGGCGCTCAGCCCAGTGGCCGGAGCCGGCTGCGTTGCGGCGACAACACCGCTGTCCTTGTGTCCCGAGAGCTTGTCCAGGATACCCATGATATTCACTTCCCTTCAGTCAGTCCCGCTCGGATGAGTGGGTAAAAAACGATAAAGAGTATTCTTTTAAAAGTACGATTTATAGATAAACCAAAAAGTAATTATGAGTTAATATCTCACAAATGTCAATATCATGGGGTACGGTAAATTCTATTGCAGCGAACTTATATCTTCATCGAGCTGCGAAGGGTTCAAATCAGTATCAATATTTGACGCATCAAGGTCCGTCTTTGCGGACGATGCATCCTGTTTATTGGTTATTGTGGGTGACTCTTGTTGTGTAGTCGACACTGTGGACTGTGTGGACTTTTTCGCTGAAACTACTCTGTAGATCACAAAGGCCCCACCTATCACAACGAGCATAAGTATGATGACAAAAACCGGCTCAAAACCTGATTCATTTAGTCGTTTTTTCATGATTGTACTTCCGTGTCTTCCTTAGATTTTTCGATAATTTCAAGTATTGTTCGAACGCTTTGACGATACGCTCTCAGGTCATTTCGTGCTAACTCTGCAGCCGCCTTAAAGGAAGCAACATCGCTCGATACGGTTCCGGCAGAGCAGTCTAGCGTTGGTTTGAGCACCTGTAATGCGTCGACGGATACTGCAGCCTTGGCTTGTGCATCTGTTGCAGTTATGAGTGCTGCTGCGAGAGTGTCATCTGATATCTGGTTGGATTCAACATATGTTTTAGCCGCGTCAAAGTAACTAGTAATTTTTGCTTCGTGCTTCTCAGCGTTCTTGATGAGATTTTTAAGCTTAGTTTCGAGGCCCTTTTTGCGCTCTTCGCAGGTTTTTTTACGCTCCTCGGCAGTTTTGCGCTTTGTTGAATTATTGGCACTTTCTGATTCAATTTGCTTGGATCGGTCACGTAATTTTGCCTGTGTCTCCGCACTCTTTTCTGACTTGTGCATTTCGATTTCTTGTTCACGCTTCTCACGTTCTTTCTGTTGCTCTTGTGCACGCTTTTGATCTGGGCTTAGTGAGTCGTCACTTGATTGAGAAATACTATCTTCAGGGTGGCCATCGTCAACGCCATTATGTGCAGCGACTTGTGCTACCGGCAACAACATGACTATGGCGCCAACCAAACATACATTTTTAAAATAACGTGTCATATGAGTTCCTTATTTATGCATTAGCAGTATATCACCTCCCTTTCCATAGGTGACAGCCTGAACTGTTACACTTACATCATGATATTACTCATCCATACTTCCAAAACTATGCGTGAAGCACCTCAGCTACGAAAGAAACCCAGCAAACCAGCCCTGCTTAACAAAACAGTTGAGCTGTCGCGAATCTTAAAAACACTGGAAGTATCTGACATTAAACAGATAATGCACGTGTCCATGCAGTTGGCTGAAAAGACACACTCGGTGTTTCAGCGCTGGAACACCGAAGATGCGCAGCAAACAAGTGCCATCGATGCTTTCGTTGGTGATATTTATAGCGGCTTGCAAGCTAACACCTGGACTGAACGCAACCATGAGTTTGCAAACCAGAACTTGCGCATCTTGTCTGGTTTATACGGCATATTACGACCTTCTGACGACATCATGCCCTATCGATTAGAGATGGGCTATAAGCTTCCTGTTCCTGGACATAAAAATTTATATGAATTTTGGGGTAACGATATTGCTGACACTATTCCTAAAGATTCTCTAATACTTAATCTGTCTGCCGTGGAGTATAGCCGAGCTGCCACACCTTATATCGAGGCTAAGAGAATCATTACGCCAGAGTTTCTCACAGTAAACCCTGCTACTGGTCAACCAACTTTTGTAGTAGTACATACCAAGATAGCGCGTGGCGCTTTTGCGCGCTGGGTAGTCCAGCAAGAAATTAAAGACGCCCATAACTTGTCTGAATTCTCTGAAATTGGTTATAGCTACAGCAAAGAACTTAGTACGCCAGCAGCACCTGTGTTTGTGGCAAATAAATTTCAAGGTCTCGGCTTAAGCATCCGCTTACAGAAATAGACCATATAAAAGATAAAGGACCCCCCATACGAGGGTCCTTTACGGCTGCAAGTTGATTTTGTTCTAGTTAGTACACCAGAACCAGTTACATCGAACTGTCACTTGTTTCTTGGCATATTCTGACTTAGTGCCATTAGCAGATACTGTTCGTACCCACAGATCATATGTTGCATCATAGACTGCGTTCTCGATAGTAAAGCTCGTCAGGCTCGTGAGCGTAGGTGACTTACCTGCTGAGGATACTTCAAACTTATCTGTGGTCTGATATCCGACTGGTTTGTCCCAGTAAAGATTTACTTTGTTAGTGAACCACCAGCCCTTATCAACGTAAGCGCGTAGGTTTTGAGGTGGATTTACGGTAACGGGTGGAGTGGTTGGTGGTGTCGTAGGAGGTGTAGTAGGTGGAGTGGTTGGTGGTGGAGTTGTCGTGGTGGTGTTGGCGACGACAGCTTTGTCTACTGAGACGTATACTCCAGAGCTTGCAGCGTTCTTAGTACCGAGTGCTGTTAGAACAAGTGTGTGCTCTGCATCCGCAAGTCCCGTCTTTGCGAATACGAGTGTCTGATCAATTCTTGTCGAGTTATACTCATCAATCTCGATAGCTGCTCCCCCGTCTATAGCTGCAGACATCTTTCCGTGCCATGGAGCTTTCGCACCATATACTTGTATGTCCTTACCTTTGTACTTAATAGTCACTGTGGCGCCTTGTGTACTTGTGTAGTGGTCGCCGCCGTTATATTTATTCTCTCCCGATTGGTTCACGCCAACTGTCCAGTTTGCAGAGTAGGTGAATGCACTGTCGTCATAGGTGCCTGGGTTGAGCGTTGTAGGTGTAGTTGTAGGAGGAGGGGTGGTTGGTGGAGGCGTAGTTGGTGGAGGAGTTGTAGGAGGAGGGGTGGTTGGTGGAGGCGTAGTTGGTGGAGGAGTTGGTGTGGCTATGCTGTCACAGTTTGAGCCAGAACCTGTTGGTATACAGTTTTCGTTGGCAATCAACATGACGTTGCGTGCGCTCACTCCAGATGTATAGCCAGTCAGTTTAAATGTATTGGTCGATCCTGCGTTGAGCACAAAAGTAACTCCTGTATCGATCCACCCAAAGGATGAAGGTATACCAGTGACTGATTTTTTCGTGCAGGAATTATTTACGACTTCAATACCGAGAGTTGAGCTTGCGGTTCCCTGCAGTTCAATCCAGGTTTTATATGTACCGCCAGCATCTGACGCAATAGAAAACTGCTTGGAAACACTTCCAAGCGCGCCGGTCGGATCACAGGTTGTTGCGGCCGAAGCCTGAGCAACTGGTAGTAGCGCTGCTCCAAATGAAAATAGCGGCACAAATAGTGCAGCAAATAGTCTGTTTTTAATTACCCTAGCGTTGATGTTTATCTTTTTCATATAGTGATTAACCCTTATTTAGAGATTACGCTTATCTTAGTTATAAGTATGAGCACTTTGATTTGCTTTTGCAAGACAAAAAAACCTAAATATGGAGTGCTTCTCTAGAAGGTTATGCCACGACTCGATCGCGAAACTGTATATGCAACTGGACTGTTTGAGATCTTACCGGCCAAACCAAGTCTGACAATACGCTGAATCATCGATTCATAGTCAAGGCCTTGCGTTAAAAAGCATGCCTTGGGAAAAGACCCATAATTACGAATAAGACTAGGAGTAAGATTTGCTTCGAGAAAATGAGGGATACCGTGCGCATCAAGTCGTATATCAATGCGACCATAGTCTGAAGCGCCCAACGCATCGAATACGTTCCTGGCAAATACTTGCAGCGACCTCGCTAGCGCAACATCGGCTACCCTTATTACTCGCTCTGCATCTGCAGACTTTACTACGCTACTGAGCATTCTCACTCCTTGGGCATTTTCTGGCGCTATAAGCTCAACTGGCATAAGATCATAATCTGCTGAGTATGAATTCTTAAGCACAGCGACAGAAAACTCTCTGCCGGGCAAAAACTGCTCAACGATACTGTCAACACCAAACCGCTGAGCGATTGATGCTGTTTTTTCTTTAACGGACGCAAGGTCAACAGCTACCGAGCTATCATCTACTCCCAGACCACCACATAGATTGAGTGGTTTCACGAACACTGGATACGGCATGTCAATATCGGAGGCTGTAAGACTAGTATCTTTATGAACGACGGTATATGGTGCTGTCTGGAGATTAGCTTCCAGAACGCATTGTTTTGCAAGTTCTTTTGATACATCTCGTTCATGCGCTATGCGCCCAGAGCCGGTATATTTGATGTCCTGAGAGTCCAGAAACTCCGACACCCACACCCTATCCTTAACACGATCAACTGTGCCTGCGGGAACATATTTTACTCCGAGGAATACGAGGTCGGGTTTGGCTTTGACTATCTTTGCTAGATCGTCGGCTGTATTAATAATGCACGTTTCTACCGCGCTATAGTGTTTTATAAGTACTGCTTTAATGGCGTCATGTGACACCTTGGATAGGTTACTAAGTCTGCCCACTGATGAGCGAGCAATGACTATTTTTTTCTGCATTTTTTTCATTTCATACCAATCAACGAACTCCCGTCTTAGTGCGACGGGAGTTCGATTTGTTAGTATCCAGCGCTATAGCGCGGATAGTTTTAGCGTCGGTCGACTTGTGGTCGAGCTTCGTTGACAACGATTGAACGTCCGCCAACATCTTTGCCATTGAGGCCTTTGATAGCTTCTTGTGCTTCAGCATCAGAAGACATTTCAACAAAACCAAATCCTTTAGACTGGTTAGTGTCTCGGTCTTTGATAATTGCTGTGCTGTCAACTGTTCCAAACTCGGCAAAAAGAGCCTTAAGTTCGTCTTCAGTCATGCTGTACGGTAGACCACCGATGTAGAGTTTTGCTGCCATAATATTTGATTCCTTCTTTTTAACTTATATCGCTCACGCTTAATACTTTCTCGGCCGTGGTGATAGTAAGTTTTTTTGAACGAATTATGACAACGGAAGAGGCATATGTAACCACTTGCTTATATCAAGCATAACACGTATCGCTAGTATTTCATAATGTAGGATTATACCCTGCTGACTGGCGCGTCTGTAGTAAGCAGAGTTCGACCTACTGGAACATCGTAGATTTGACGATGTATCGTTCGAGGATGCATTCGATATCGAACACCCTCCTCATACTGCATAAGAGCATATTCACCTTCTGGCATAATTGAGCCATCCTGATGACCGCGTACAAATTGACCTTCCGCGCCCATCACAACTGTCTCAATTCCACCGAGTACTTCCTGGACGTGTCTAGATATCTGTGCGATTGAAGGCTTAACAATATCTAGCACACTGTGGTCGTAGTGTGTCACGTTATCTACTCGTTCACTAACCGTACCTACAATAGCTTCTGTCGCAGGTCCATTCACAGCTAGAAAGTCTCGCTCGCGTGAGACGAGCTTAGGGCGTATGATGCTCGCGTTTGGTAAATCCAAAACGGAGCCAATTATATCTGTATGGAAGGTTCGAATTGTACCAACTGGCACATCAGCAACCGCCATCACTCTGTCCACATGAGCGAACTGTGCTCTGGGGTTTCGATCAACTATCGCCTCAACTAATCCGCTTGCGGAGTCTTCGAGTTCACTCTTTGGTCCATTGGCAACATAGTCAGGGATATCAAGGATCAGCCGATAGCTCGCCCGGCTCTCATTAGTTACTAGCCGACCAATAGCTGCGCTAACCGCTACGAGCTCATCAGCGAGACGCGGCGCATATTCTGCATGTGTAAAGCCTGGGGATTCAAAAGTATGCATAGTTAATCTCAATAACTTACATATTGTAACACAATTACACGAAATAAGCAATACTAGTATAGATAGTACTTCTCGAGCTTAACAGGGGCGCTTTTCAATCAGACTAGTCAACGAAGAACTAGTTTGTGCCTTTTCGCTTAAAGAGCCATGTAGCGGTCGGTATGGCGAATATGAGAATTCCTACACTCCATACAACTGCGAGCCATCCATGATTTCCTATCGGTGTGCCTAGCATAAGCGATCGAACCGCTTCAACAACTTGCGTAATTGGCTGATTGAGGGCAAAAGCCTTCAGTATAGGCGTCATGCTCTCTGTCGGAACAAAAGCGCTGCTGGCGAACGTAAGTGGGAATATGAGCACAAACGTGAGCCA
>CAZNVG010000027.1:0-14443 GCA_964576475.1 uncultured Candidatus Saccharibacteria bacterium
TGGTCTCTTCTTTAGGTAGTGGATCGTTGCCGTAGGTTGCTCGTGATGCCTTGCGCACTTTATCAGCAACTGTCTCGTATCCGTCGTCTTCCAATACAATTGTATTGCCTGACAGCGGTTCTTGCGATATTGTTGAAGCAAATCGAGCATAAAAGTTGTATGGGGGCTGGTTGGATATCTCGCTTTCGTGGATATGTGGGCTAAATAGTGGCAATAGCAACTTCTCATCGGCTGGATTGCCAGTTCTAAAGCACATAACCGTACCGACATTAGCAAGCACAATCTGCACCATGCGCTGATCCTTTTGCTGTGAGGTAGATTGTTCTGCCATAGTTAGGAAAAGCTTATATTTTCTCGATTCACTAAGCATCTGCACGAACGATTGCGTAGCGAAATTCTGAAACTCATCTACATACAGGTAGAATGGCTTGCGTTCGGACTGGCGTAGGCGAGCACGTCTTAAGCTAGCGAGCTGTAGCTTGGCTAACACTGTAATGCCAAACAGTTCAGAAGTATCTTCGCCGATAAGCCCCTTTGAGAAGTTACAGATAAGTATCTTGCCCTCGTCAATGATCTCTTCGAAGTTAATGCTTGACTTTGGTTGTTCGAGTACACGTTTAGCGCTGGCAGAAAACAAGAAACGGCCGATCTTAGCGGTAATACCGGCGGCCATCTTAACTTTCTGCATTTCTCCAGCTTTGCCAAGTTCATGTCTCCAAAAGTTAACTAAATCTTTATTATCGAGCTTGGCAACAACCTTTGTCCTGTAGGCTGGGTCGTTGAGTAGCTCAAACACAGTAAAGATAGTGGCATTCTCAACAGTAAGTGCTGTTTGAATAGCATTCCGCAGGACGTACTCAATACGGTGTCCACCAGTGTCTTCCTCTGAGAAAATCTTGCGAAATACAGACACCAAGGCTTCGGTGACTAAATCTTTTTCTCTGATCTCCTCGTCCTCACTTAAGCCTTGCGGAATCTCAAGCAAGTTCATGCCAATAGGCCGAGTTATATCATCTGGGTTGAAGTAAACGACATCTTTAACTCGATGATCTGGTACATGGCGTAGCAGTGTTTCGGCCATATCACCGTGTGGGTCAACAACCGCTATGCCCTTGTCATTTTGCATATCTTGCACGATGGCATACTGAAGCATAGTCGTCTTACCGTTGCCCGTGCCACCAATAATGTAAATGTGGCGTTCACGCTCAGTTTCAGTTAGCCCTATTGGTGTTTGCACGCCATGATGCGTGTTCTCTCCCAAGATAACGTCAAACTTTGGATCTTTCTTGAGTGATACTGGTGCTGGCAGCGTGCGACTGAGTGAAGTCACGAGGTTATCAGTTTTGCTTATTCTGCTGGATGGAAAGTGGTATAGGCTGGCCATTTCGGCCGTAGAGAGCACGAGCGAACGTTTTCGGAAAAGATTAGGCAATCTTTCACTGGCGAGTCTCTTCTGGTAGCCATCAATGACTGGTAAGCGTAGTTTTGCTTTTAGGGCTTGATACGGTGGCATCGAGTAGCCATCCAAAGCAGATTTGAGAGCTGCTAACTGTCCTTTTGCTTGCCGGTTATTGGCTAAGATCCGCAAGCTCACCTGAAAAAGTGGTTGTGTGACCTTTTGATGCATAGATTCCATAAGTTCTAATTCAAACGCACTCAGAGTGCGGGCTGGACGCTGGCGTGTTTGTACTTGTGCCTGAAACGCAGCATCTCTGCTAGATTTCTCACGATGATACGTAGAGGTCGATCCGTGATATACCTCACCAACGGCATCTGTAATGCCAAGTAAACCACCTCCTATAACCCCACTGACTTTACTCAAGCGTGAGAAACCGCCGTGTGACACTTTGTGGAGTATGTCCTCATTACCCAGAATGCGTCGTGACAATCGAGCGGCTTCATTAAGCCTCACAGGAGTAATTACGAGCTGCATGGTCAGATGCTCGTTATCGCTGAGCTTTGTCATGGCTGCAGTCACATAAGACAATGGATCGTGCTGCTCAAACGTTTGGGGCGATGTAAGTGGCAATACGTAGTGATGCTGTTGTTTGAACTCAATGATGTCGTCAATAGTTTCTGGTGTGTAGTCGATGGGCTTTACCTTGGCTTCAGGAATATAGGCAGCAATTGCTTTTTGCAGAACTTCAGACCAGATCTTCTCTAGATGTATCAGATAGCGGATACCATCGCGCTTAGTCGAGACAATCTCAAAATCAAGGACGGGAGCACGGTTTAGTAGACGTTCTTTCAGTGATCGGGCAGCACGAAGTCCATGGACTACAGAAAACAACTGTGCAGTTGATTCAGGTGTTTTCTCAATAGTGGCCGGAGGTGTCAGTTCAAGCCAAACCATATCGCGGTACTTAAGATATTGTCTGTTGATGAGAGCCTGAACCAAAACAATAAGCCAATACAACACAAATAGAGCCGCAAAGACAGTAAGGACGACTAGACAGTAACGGGCTACGGTAGCGAGGTAAGCTGTGGACTCCACTGATCTCCTCCTATCTTGTCATGAATAAAGTTAAAGTACTTAGCAGAGATAGCTGCAAATGTCCGTGTACTTACCACGTTGAGGCCTTTTACGTTCATTTCAGATATCTTCCACTCACCGCTGGCAGGGTTTACTTCACTCACATAGGCCACATGACCCCAATTACCGCCATCAGTTTGAAAGACTGCTCCAACTTCAGGCGTATGATCCATTTGGTAGCCATCTCTTACTGCACCGTCGTCCCAAGTATTAGCATTACCCCAAGAAGTTGGCACTGGATGGCCATCTTTCAGACGTAACGCAAAAGCCCAATAGGTGCAGTTACCCCATTCGTAGCTGTCACCAGCGACTTCTGGCCCTTCGTAGAATCCTTGGACCTCGGTAGATATGGCGTAGGCAGTTTCGGAATCACTACCATTTAGATACTGGAGAGCGTTCCGGCCGAATGAAAAGACAGCTATAACTGGTAGTGAGGTTATGACAATCAGTGCAGCAACAGCAATTAAGAATTGCTTTTTAAGACTGCCCGAAAATGTGATGAGCAGTGCTGGATTCATGGGCTAAAGACTTCTGCCGGATCGGTCGTAATGAGTGGGTGCTCTTTGTCGCTAGCCTCTACACTTACCGATACGTGGTTTTGATCAGCGATAATCAGGGCTTTACCACGACCACAGGTGAGCAGAAAATTCTCCTCAAAGCCGCTTAGATTGAACTCACTGACGACATTTTTGATAGTTGTCGTGTCTTGTCGCATTAGAATACGAAGTGCGCTCTGTGATGCTATGGCTCGCCCATAATCACTGTGCAGGAAGTCGTTGGCTTGTTGAGAAATTATCGAAACGCCTAGGTAGTATTTGCGTGCTCTTCGAACTAATCCTGCAACAAATCGGGCACTTTCTTCATGTTCTAGTAGTAGCCAACCCTCATCGATCACTAATAGTCGCTTTTCCGGCTTGGCCTTGACTTGGTTTTGAACGAAGTTTGAGATGATCAGCATCATGATGGGTCGAAGGTTATTGGGCATGTCTTTAATGTCAAAGACTATCAACCGATTAGTAAGCTTGATATTAGTAGGGGTATTGAAAACACCGGCTAATGACCCACTAATGTACTTCTCTAGTCGTTCACTGAGTTGTATCTGACCAAGTTCTCGTAATTCAGCGTACAGATCCTGCAGAAGTGGCTGTTCGTTCTTTGGGGCTTTTTCATAGATCTTCAGGATTGCTTTATCGACAGCAGCTTTCTCGCGCTTATCGAGTCCTTCGGCCATTAAGCTGATGACTTCAGTCAGGTCTTGGATGTGTTCGGACAAGTCCTTTTTAGTATGAAAGGTCGTGGCCAAATCAAAGGGGTTAATTTTTTCTTTACTTCTGGCTGACAGCTTTATATATGTACCGTCAACGGACTCGGACAGGTTTTTATATTCCCGTTCAGGGTCGATCACGATAACTTTGGTGTCCTGCATGAGCTGTCGCAATATCTCAACCTTGGTTGTATAGCTTTTGCCGGCTCCCGATTGAGCAAAGGTAATCGAGTTGGCATTATGTAGGCTGAATCGATCTAAGATGACCAAGGAATTGTTAGAGTTGTTTACGCCGTAGAGAATCCCTGACTCATGAACAAGCTCAGAAGACATGAATGGAAAGGTTAATGCCGCTGAGCTACTGTCTAAGTTTCGCTTCTGGTTCAGTTGGTCTTCTCCTCTTGGTAGAACCGTCTGGAGCGCTTCGATTTGCTGATAGCGAGCTACTTTGGTGTAGAACAATCGGGCTGACAGGGTTGTTTCGAGCATCTTTGTGACCTTAACCAGTTCGGCTAGCGTATTTGCCCGCAGCGCAACTGATATCGAGACTTGGAACAACTTCTCCTGTCCACGCTGGATCTTATCCCGTAGTTCCATAGCAGAGTCGAGTGGATCTGTAACTTCTGAGCCAACGATCTTACCCTCCCTAATCATTTGACGTTTCCGGCTCTCTAGCTCAGTAATCTTACGGTGCAGTTTAGGCAATGCCTGTAGGGCATTTACCTCATGTAGGTGGTACGTGATATCAACGTCATGGTTGAAGTTAACCAGCGTATCAAGCCAGCCACTGTTGGCTACAAATGGGTAGCCAGATATGAATAGTGTGCGAATGTATGTGCCATCGACACATATGTAGTCAGCTTGTTCTTCAAGACCAGCATATGAGAATAAATCGGTGGTGTCTTGCTCACCAAACAGTAAGCTTAATTCCTTTGGTTTTTCCTCTCGCTGCTTCTTCCAATCACGAATGAGAGTTAGTGGGTCTGTCATAGTTCCTCCTTTTGGATGAATGACGAATGGAGTAGCTCGAGGGCTTGTTTGGTAAGTGGTTGAATCTTCGCCTGTTCGGGGTTGTAGAAGCTGTAGAACAGATCGAGAACCTCAAGATTACTAAGTTCTTTAGACTGCATGCCAAGTCTGGCGAGGCCTTTTTGGACAATATCTACACGCAGATTGATTTGTTCTAATATGCCATCAAAGTCGAGTTTGCCGACAAAATCGTAAGGCACTATGACGTAGAAGTAGCGGGATAGTATCTTGTTAGTCTTAACCAGTGAGCGGATAAACTCGTCGTAGTTGGTCACCTGCTGTTTGTATATGGGGACGGTTTCGCCCGAAAGTCTATCTGCTAGCTCGGCCAAATACTTATCCATGTCAATTTCACGAGTGCGAATCAGGATTTGTAGTGGATGACCGAGTGAGTTTAGGAAACTTTCGTAGGTATCGATAATCGCGTCTTGCTCTTCCTCGCTGCGAAGTTCAAAGTTGACGGGCGAAACACTGAGTACCTTGCGGTATTTGTTGCCAGGCAGGATCAGCACGCCATCTTTGACACTCTGAATATCTATCTGATTACGAGCACTAGCTTTCCGGTTTGACTTCTGTAATATGGGCATACAGTTTTCCTTTCTTGTCGGTTGAGTAGAATACATTGGCCGTTGGGTCGGCTAACAAACGTTCAATCTGTACAATCTCGGCAGTTGTTAACTTCAGTTGCTTGAGTTTCTTGCGAACTGAGGTATCTTTTTCTTCTTCAGGTTTATGTTCAGGAACATGTAAGTATTGTTCTCGGCCGTTTTGGCTGCGTTTGTCAAATACATAGTAGCGAGGCCGGAGGTTGTACCGCAGGACTGTAACCAGCCAGAGTAGAACAATCCTACCTCGTATACGAATAGCCATAACGGCGCATAAAGCCGCAAACATTACGATGGCCGCTATCTTATAAGGTGCAGCGTGCATGGCTGGTGGCAAAATGATGAACAGGCCACCGCCAAGTACAACTGGTAGCACCAACAGGACGAGCTGTGACATGCCGAGGTTTCCGACAATACGATCCTCGATTGTGGTTATTTGAGCTGGGACAATAGTTACTTTCATTTCTTCTCCATTGGTTTAGAGACTTTGGCGCTGGACTGCTTAGGAGCTCTGGTCGTAGTACCGGTTTTGGGCTTAGAGTTCGATTTAGCGTTTGAGCTAGCCGGACGAGGCCTACTGGAGTATGGCTGTACATAGTTTGTATCTTGGCTACTACGTCGCTTTCCCGATTGGTCTTCACCTTTCCCAGACATTGCTTTCTTAACACCTGTGACAGTCGCTACTGCTTTTGCACTACGAGTAGTCATGTGACTAACACCGTTCACAAACTGACCACCTAGTTTTCGAGCGTTTCGTGCACCGCCACTGACGTAGCTGAACTGCATCATGACGCTTTGCGTCTTAAGGAGTGCAATCAGGGTGGCTAAGCCAGTAACCATCGACATAAGTACGTTAGGAATTTGATCGTTTGTCCCGATGCCTACAAATAGCGATGCCGATAGTTGCAGGATCACGACATGTACAAATAGAACGAAGATGGTTGTTAAGTAGGTCTTGGCGGCAGTTTCAGAAAAGTCTCTGAAGCCAGGAATTAGCCAAGCTAGTAGTACGGCTGGCGACAAGACTGCACCGATGTAGAGTGTGATGAGTCGTCCGACATAGTAAACCAACAGAATGACGGAGAATATCAAAAAAGCGACCATGATGAGTAGTGCTGCTATGCCCTGACCGCCGGACTGCTTAACGACTAGTGTTAGAACTCCCCAGATTGATACGTCACCAGTAGCTGATGAGATAGCACGAATCATGACGTTGCTAACTTGTATGATTCCATCAATGAGGAATATCGAAGTATTCATGGCTAAGAATACGAGTGCCAGTCGAGGTAATAGATGTTTGAACTCAATCTCTTCAAACCCAAAAGTGGTAGCACTCATGACATGGAAGCCTATTAAGGCGACCACCAATACAAACAGCGCGTCAGCAATGCCGACCATACCCAGCCATAAGTTGAAGACAGCTGAGTTCTTGGCCAGTAGTTCGGTAGAGGTTGTGAAGTGTGACAGTGCGCTAAGGAACGGTTGAGCCACAGACTGAATAATATTGTTCAATACTCCAGTGATTGCCCTAATGATGACGGCAACCAGGCCGTTATTTACCTTATCAGGTTCAATTGCTTGAAGCTGTGGCAGATTGGAACCCTGAATTGCGTGTGTGCCACCGTAGGCGTTTGTCAGGATTGTGGTTAGCGTTGCAGCAGCAATAACTATGATGAGTCCTAACAGGGAATTCTTGATAACTCTTTTGGCGTGATCCAGATTCTCGGGATTACCGGCACTGGTCATGTAGTTATAGCCACCGTAGACAATGAAGAATATACAAGCTAACGATGCAACTGCACAGAGTGTTCTAATCGCTGGCGCAACATATGACTGCATGACTGAAGCAGCCGATGCTGAATCGGCCATGATGCTGAGCGGCATGGCGGCTATGTTCAACATCTTGATTCCTAACTCCCGAACGCCTTTGTTGCAAGTTCTGTAACGATATTACTTATAACGAATGCACCAATAACGATAGCGAGACCATACAACGAATGCATGATAGTTCTTTTGGCGCGGTCTAGGTTGTCTGGGTTGCCAGAGCTGGTCATGTAGCCGATACCACCAACGACTAGGAAAAGAGTCGCAATGAGGCCAGCGATAGCTGATAGAACAGTAATGATCGACTTGATAAAGCTCTCAACATTACTAACACCGCCCGTTGCAGCAAAAACAGGGTGTGCATAGACAAGCTGCAGTACAGTTAGTGTGACTGCTGTTAGTTTGACCTTGCTTCTACCCCGCATGTTACTCCTCCGTGTATGTAGGAAATTTAACACACAGTATTGCGTTAGTGCAAATTATATTGTATACATAAGCATTTTGAGGTGTTTGTACTAGCTAAAATCAGTGTGTTCAACAACCCATTTATGAACGCGAGGCGTGACCCAAATACTGTATATCCCTAAAGTGATAATAATCAGCGCAAGCCACTTTATCCAATTCCCAAAGAGGCCAATTCCGGTACCCGTAAACTTTAGCCTTCTACCCTCCACAAGCGTGTGGCTGGCAATCCAACGTTGTTTAAGGACTAAAGCATACGGGTAACAAATACCAAGGGTGATGATAGTAATTAGAAATGCCAGAAAACTGTTTAGCCAGTACGTTCCAGCTCCACCATCAAATACGAAGTTTTTTGATTTTGTCATAACTTTTTGAATTATATCACTTAATACTTTGTTGATTGTTTACAGAGTGTACATATTCATAAATTTGACGACCGTATTTCACAGGATCTTTTTCTAGATCTTTCTGCCAAACTCTAAACACTTTCCAACCTTCTTTAGATAGTTGTTGGTTCACGAATTCATCCCGATCAATATTAGCTTGGATTTTATCCTGCCAATAAGAGGTATACCTTTTCTTGTTTGTTTGGAAATGTCTGCCATGCCACCAATCCCCATCTACGAAAACAATAACTCGACTTTTGTGAAGTACAATATCTGGTCTGCCTGTTATTTTATTATCGTGCAGTCGATACCTAAGCCCAAGTGCAAATAGTGTTTTACGCATTAGTAACTCTGGTTTTGTATTTTTATTTGGAATCAGTTTCATGATTTCACTTCTTTTTGCGGGTGTAAAAATATCCATAATGCTTGTGTCTTCCTCAGATTATATTTTATTATAGGGTTATGAATGACAATGGAGGTCTATTAACGGTTGTTGAACTTTTTGCAGGAATTGGTGGGTTTCGTATTGGTTTTGATAGAGCTGGAGGATATAAAACTATATATTCCAATGATTTTGACAAATGGTGCAAGGTAACTTTTGACAATTATTTTGGTGAAGGCAGTTTGGACTTAAGAGATATTCAAAAAGTGGATGCTTCAGAAATACCAGACTGCGATATTCTAACAGCGGGGTTTCCTTGTCAGCCATTTTCTAAAATTGGTAAGTTACATGGGTTTTCTGATGCACGCGGTACTCTTTTTTGGGACGTTTTACGAATTCTGAAGGCAAAACGACCTAAAGCATTTGTCTTAGAAAATGTTGCAAACCTGGTAAAACACGATAGGGGATACACTTTTGAGCGAATCAGAGACGGTCTAGAAAACGATTTAGGCTATACGGTTTACTACCAAGTTTTAAACACAAAAGACTATGGGCTACCGCAAGACAGAAAAAGAATTTACATGGTAGGATTCAGAGAAGATACCGATTTTACATTCCCTGAACCTGTAGAGTTAACTACCAAAGTCGGTGACATTCTTGAACAAGACGAGGTTCATGACTTCTATTATATGTCGCAAACCTACATGAACGGATTGGAAAAGCATCGCCAACGACATGAAAAGAAGGGTCATGGTTTTGGATACCGCGTTCTAGACCCCAATGGAATTTCTACTACATGTGTTGTAGGTAACATGGGTAGAGAACGAAATCTCGTTCAAGATAGGCCAAAGCCTTCAGGTAGTGTTAATCGAACTGGTTCATTGTTAAATAACAAGGGTATTAGAAAATTAACCGTACGTGAATATGCCCGGTTGCAAGGCTTTCCTGATGATTATTTGTTCCCTGACAAAGTAACGATTGCCTACAAGCAAATTGGAAATGCTGTGTCTGTGCCTGTAGCCGAAGCGGTAGCAAAAAAATTGAAAGAGTCATTATATGGATCTTCCTTTGCCGAAGTTTCCCCAACTCCTACCGAGTCTGAGCTTGTAAATACAGCTCTGGCAGTAAGTGCCTAAGTTTGACAGAGAGTGATCCTTGTTATCGCCGTTCAAGTGCCAGACTCTTACTCTTGGTCTGCCAGACTTATCTTTCAAGTCCATAGTCATCCCGCAGTTAACACATTTGTAACCGTCTCTCTCTAAGGCTTTCTTTCTGTTGCCACCAAAAAACTTTTCGTCATAGTCTTTTTCTTGTTTTTCAATAATCTCTGGTCTGCTGTAGTATTCTTCTGAATACTTTTTCCATGCTTGCTTGCGACTTTCTTTATTCCTTTGGTAGGATAACTTGACCATTTCCTTCCATTCGGGACTTTTTGCATAGCAATTCATACAATAACCATTGCTTCGATGTTTAGCGGTTGTCTTTCCGCACATCCTGCAAGCGTCATAATACGTACTCCAGCGTTGCTTGGCCTTTGTTTGATTAATTTTTAGTTCTTTATATATGTCTGGACGGTAAATTTTCAATGCTTCTGGCTGAATACCGGCTGCCGAACAATACTTTCTTATGGAATCAAAATATTTGTAATTTATCCCTTTTGATTCAGCATTTTGAAGTTTTTCTTCTATCGTGTCGCCTTGGCGGTCTTCTCTCGAAATTTGAACGACTGCCCTTACGGCTGTTTCTATTTCTAATTTCCTAAACTCTTGTTCTCTAGGTCCATACCCAAGTTGGTAACCGATCTCTCGTTTTATACATTGTCTAACTCGTTCGCGTGTAATTTTATACTTTTTCCCAATTTCATCTAATGTATATCCGTCTTCGTACATATCAACCATTCGGCTATAGCGAGGATTACTCTTTGCTTTTGCAATATCCCTGTCTATTATTTTTTCGACATGGTCAATTTTGACATTAAGTTGAGTCGCGATTTCTTCTAAAGTTAGTTCCTCAACTTTTAGCCTTATTATTTCGTTATTTACTTCTTTCAAATTCATACTATTCAGCTATATCAAAAGAGTCTTCAAAAAGAAAAGAACTTAATTCGTCTGCCGCAGCCTGATGTATCCTTTGCACAATTTCGCTTGTCGTAGTGTCAACATTTGCAGCATTAAATTCAGCAGGATCGCTTTTCTCGAGATTTGTTAAAGCCTCCTTTACAAAGATATCGACGTATCTCTGGAATAGGTAGTCTCTCCATCTTGGACTGTTTTGAGCATATCGTTCAAGTATACTTTTTGCTAGTGGCGCAGAGGTATTAATCCAATATATTCCTTCCTCGAAGTCTTTAGGTCTTTGATAAACGGCTGGATGTCTTGGAGTAAGACTTATAGGTTCGAACGGTTCGAACGGGTCCGGGTCTTGGTCGGATAGTAATACTTTCGGAGATCTTTTAGTTTTCTTTGGCTTGTCTCCGCCACCCTTATCGTTATCTCCCGAACCCGATCCCTCATTTCCTTTACCGCTGCTTGCACCATCACCAAATCCGCCCGACCCACTGTTGCCACCAGTTCCAATCCCGGCCGATGATCCTGTACCAGACAATACTTCTGCAAGAATTTTTGACATAAATTTATCTTTCCACTGGTTCAGAAAGCTATTAAGAGTCGAGCTGATATCTTTCATCTTTTCTTCACGTTCAGCACGCTCTTTATCGGCAATTTTCTTGCAAAGGACTACGATCTGTTCGCTAACCCACTCAAGTAAAGCCTTTGTTGTGGGGTTTTCTATAAGCTTTGCTCGATCGTTTTGGACCGAATCACGAGATGGTTCCTCAAGTATTGGACAATCAAGTTCCCCATATATAAACGCATACTGGGGCATATAGGTTACGTTACCCAGTTCGTATAATTTGTATGATCCGATCACACCAAGTTCACCGATCACATCTATACGATTTAACTCACCATATTTACTCCCTTTTGCCAGCGGTATCTCGGAGGTATACAGCGTTAGCGTACCAGCAGGATACTTATCGTTAGCCATTTCAATTTCTATTCGGTCATTGTGTGTTTCGTATATCAGTTTTTCAGGTACTTTTATCGGCTCAATATTTTCGAAAGCTGGTAAGGGAATTAACTTATCTGATTGCAATTTATCCATAAATACAGATTCGTTATAAATTACTTTTGATGGGATGCGTGCCAATATTCTCTGAGATTGCGGATGATTAACCATATGATTGATAATGAACCCAACTTTGGGAACGTTTGGCATATTTACCGGAGCAATGCCCCGTACAACAGTAAAGCCCACTTCGCCGTCTAATACTTTGTTTGTAACATTCTTAGGAATATAGTTTTTATCTAATCCAGCAAACGATAGCGCATCTTTGGGACTTATCTTTTTATTCCGGTAGCCTTGAGCAAAACCATATTTCTTATTCTCGCTAAAACCAAAAACATTCAATAACCCATTCTTGTAGGTTATAAAGTAAGACCTGGCGAACATCTGCCGCATATAGAACTTACCGCCATTGCCATGTCCACCAAAAGTCTTAAGATTTTTTATACCTCTTTTTGATGCCTCAGGATCGCCCCATCGTTTTAAGGCTTTCTCAATATCTATGTCGGTCATTCCGTTAAAATCAATACATTCAACTACTGCGTCGTTTTTCTTGCCGTCTGTAAACCTAAAATAAACAGCTTGGTCATCATCGCGAGTTCCAGATCTTCTATACGCATCAACCGAGTTTTTCAACCACTCTGAGAGGCCTTTTACATGATCAAAATTAAAACTTGCTCCAATAATATCCAGCAAGTGGTCGTCAATAACGTTAGGTTCTTCATGGATCTTGTAAGTTTGTGCGGCCATTTCAGTGCTCCTTCTTATACTGGATTACATCGTTGAACTTCTCTAGTAATAGATCGTGATACTCCGAGAGTTTTAAATACAGAGGATTTTCCATATTTTTGGTTGCGTTAATGGCATCTGTAACGGTGTTAAGCCTGCCAATAAAGTCGTTCCTAGCCGTCCTAACAGTGGCTCCTAAATACTCAAAAAAGTCCGTATCGACAATCTTGTCAGCCTCATTCTCAACAAATAACTTAAACCCAGGCGTCTTGGATATTCTTGTAAGCTCTTTTTCTACATCTCTCGTGATCCTGGTAGTCGAACTAACTTCTTTGCCTGAGACAGCATTTTGAATTGCTTCTGCTGCAACCAACCCTTTTTCAGTTAGTGCAAACATCTTATTTCCAGCAACTATCAGGCCTTTCTTTTTGTAAGTATAGAGCGGTTTGTGTACTAAATCGCCCGACTCTGGATATTGCGGATATCCTTTAAGGTGAAAGTCATCTGGGTACTTTTCAAAAACTCTAACCACGATGTCTTCATATCGAATGCTGGTTCTGCTTTTATTTGCAATCTCATATAACGTAAGTAGTATTTTTTCTCCGCGGCTAAGTGAAACTTTACTCATTTTGAACCTATAACTTGAAGCCTTTCTTTGGTTTTTTAAACTTTGCTTTAATTATCTTCGATTGTTCATCAATGGCTTTAAAAATTTTATCAATTTCTTCTTCGGAATAGGAATATGATCTGCGGTCTGAACAATTTCCCAGTATTCTCATTTTATCCAGTACTTCATTCGTTCGCTTACTAGCCAATCGTTTGAATCGTTCGGATTTAATCTTTTCATCACTGTGCGTCATTGTAGTTCCTATTTGCAAATATAACTTGTATTTGCACTATAGACGATTTATAATAGTTTTACAATACTTAATTTAAGGTGTCTTCCAAGAGGGTAGCAGATCAGATGAGTAATACAAAAAAGTTCGATAGCGATGAAGTCGAGCGTAAAACAAAAGAATGGATGGCTCGATTCTTCCCAGAAGTAATTACTGACGACAAGTTGAAATTAGAAGATATCCCAAAACCATCGGATTCGATAGAAAAAATTCTAGCATTTGGTCGCACTATAGATAAGCACGGCACCAATCCTGATCACAAAGCAATTGGTAAATATATCAAACCTCTTTGGGAGCAATCTTTAAAGAGTGGCAGTGTATCCGAAAATCTTCATGTACTACGATACATACTTTACGCAGAGGAGCCGCGAAGAAGATTTGGCTTCCTAAATGCCAAAACTAACAAGGTATGGGAATCGTATCTTCGGGACATTGTTAAAGAGATTCGCAGTATCGTTAAGGCTCAGGCAACACATGAAGCCGACTTTCAGACTAATTCTGACGGTAAGATAACTGCAACATTACCCGCTAGCGTGCTGGAGGAGACTATCTTAAAAGATAAAGACCTATATCTTAGACCAAAGAAGTCCGGCCAACCGTTACTTCTTGATGTCGTTAATGATTGGAAAAACCCACCCGTTAAACTTGTTGAATACGTTAAGGATAGAGCTAACGCTGGGGATCCGAACAAGTTTTCCGAAGAGATCGAAAAGGCATTTCTTGAGTTTGATATTGAAGTGGATATCGAGAAAGCTAACATTGGCCCTCGACTAACGCAGTACATCGGGTCAATTCAAAGTGGCGACCTTCCTGAAGACTTAAAACCAATCGCTGATCATATTTCCAGTTTTCTAGACTTAGCTCCTGTAGAGATTGCGGTATCGCACAGACTACCGAGCGTCATTGGTGTGGAAGTCCCAAACATGAAGTCCAGTAAAGTGTCACTTGGTAAATACCTGCGTAAAGATGACAGTTTTATGTCAGACAGTAAGTTGTCCTTTATGTTGGGTATGAACCAAAGCTGCAAAATTGAGTTGTGCGACCTAGGAAGAGTTAATCATCTGTTAATAGGTGGCCAGACGGGTTCTGGCAAATCACTGTTTATAGAAAACATCCTCATCACACTACTTCTTAAGAACTCTCCGAGTGATCTACAACTCATTCTTATTGATCCCAAACAGGTACAATTTACCCCCTATAACGAAATACC
>CAZNVG010000028.1:0-14180 GCA_964576475.1 uncultured Candidatus Saccharibacteria bacterium
TAAAGGACAAGAAGTTGTCTTATATACTCAACGACCCCTTTAGAACAGTCGTTGAAACAAAGAAAAAGAGCCTTGCGGCTCATAATTCAAACATTTGGTGCCCTTGACCGACTTTCTTTCGAACACCTCTTACAGTGGCTGGAACAGATTAGAGAGCAATAATTGCTTCCAGAATCTCTAGAATTTCATATTTCTCTTCAATGCCATCTTGATACTTGGAGTTATCGAGTATTTGCTGCGCGGTCATTGCTGGCCAGAAAGTATTTATAACCTTACTCATAGCTATGTTATTAGTTGTGCTAATTAAATGCTTCGCATCATCATAGTCATTACATGTAACCCCAACTATGCTTTCATCGAGATAGTTCTCGATCTCCCGTTTCCTTGTTACGACTGCATGATGACCATCTTGAATAAGCTGCTTACAGTATTCTTCGTTCTGAGTATCTGGAGAGGAGCTGTTCTCTCGATCAGAATCAAGCATAACGAAGTACTTTAGACCGAGGTCTTCAGCTTTATTATGCTCCATCCACTTTTTGATACCTGGGCACCCACCCAAAGGTAGCGCTAATATATGCGCATCGTCAAAGTCTTTTGATAACTTACCGTTTGCCTTCAAAGAACGAGCAGCATGCTCCAAGAATATACAATCAGGAATGCCCTCCACTAATACTATCTTTTTGGCGCTTCCAAACTTCTGTGGCGAGATCCGACCCAAAGAATCAGCAGCAAGAATAAGGCCCTGCTCACCATTAACGATTACAGGTAGGTCGTTTACCACGCTAACAAACCTAACTCCTGCATTATTAACGTCTTCAATTAGTTCTGATGAGTGAGTCGTTATTAGTACTTGTCTTTTCTCGTCCGCAGCTAAGTCAAGCAAAGATCGAATAATAAGATCTTGATTATTCGGATGCTGCGATGTTTCTGGCTCTTCAATTGCATATATAATATTCGCTTCGTTCGTACCGCTTTTACTCTCTGCCTCTGCACGGAAAAAGTTGAGTAATACTAATCTTCTAGTCCCACTACCCCTCTTATTCAAAGGTACGCCCCTGTGATCATGTATTTTAAAGTCAAAGCTCCACGTGGGCCTCTTCTTGAATTCCGGTTTTAGCTTTTGAGCCAAGCTCGGATCCATTTCGTGAAGCTTCTCTAGAGCTCGTTTCGTAACTTGCTCAACTTGTTCTATTATCTTCTTTTCTAGAGTTTGGATTTCTGCATCATACTGCTTTTTCGCCTCTTTAACAGCTAATTGTATCGGATCTTTTGCTTCAGTATCCGTGTCCACAGTCTGGCGATCGACCTTGAATATAAAAAACTCAGGGAATTCTTTTTCTAAGTTTTTATAGACCTTTTGGAATTTTTCACTCAGATCGTTGTACGACAACATCGTCTCCCTGGTCGCGAGTGAGGGGTTGCTACGCCATATTGCCTTGCGTATTTCGTTACTAATTCGATCGTCGTGACTCCTTACCCCTAATTCTGTAGCACGTGCTTTCAGATTTTCTATCTTGAGTGTTAGTAAATCATCAAAGCCTGTGTCAGATGGGTGGTTGCAGCGGATAAATATTTGCGCATCTTTCTCTACACTTTTGGCAGTACACCTGTAAATTTTTGTTATCTCAAGCTGACCATCCTGATTGGTCATATATTCGTCCTGTAAAGTTGTGTCTGCAGTCGTATCGACAGTAATACTTTCAGGCAGTTGGTCAAAGACACAAGTAATACTAATTTCACGATTTTCACCACAATCAATATTCAAATCGTCGATGTCGGGTGTCGTACCGTCAAAAAAGATCTCTAGAGCCTCAAGTATGGATGACTTACCGGAATCATTTTTTCCCACAACAGCAGTAAGAGTATCTTCCAGTTCAAGTTTTTGCTCGTCACGATAGCCTCGAAAATTTCGTAATTTTACTTGTTTGAGTTTCATTCACTCAAATTATAACAATGTTAACTTAACAGTTTATTAAATCTGTAGCTAGAAAAGCTCTAGGGACTTTATTTTAAGGACTTTCATGATGCCTTGGAGTTTTTCGAAAGAAGGATTTTCTTCGCCGCGCTCAACACGCGCATAGAAGTTTACATGTACACCCGATTTTGTAGCGACTTCTAATTGAGTCAGTTTTAAGATTTCACGAGCTTTCTTTAAACGCTCGCCGAGTTCCTTGCGTGCCTTTTCCTGTTCGTCACTAGCCATATACGGATATTATACCATCGTGCTACTTAATGACCACTGCGCCCGACCCAATGTTTAGCTTCTTGAATAAGACGTATCGCTTGCCGTTCCATATTCTCGACAAGCCGCTGTCGTACAATGCACTGCGTGGAATACCGGCAATCGAGCCAAATTGTCGCTTCATATTTTCCATCAGACCCAGTACACGAGTTTCTTCTTCTAGTGCTAGTTGATCTGTTTTGTTAAGCTCAACTTCAAGCTTACTGTCACCAACAGTAAAATGAGTAGCCATTTTTCTAACATCACGCAGCGAAGCTCTGGTTGGCTTGAATTTCATTCCTTGTAAACCTTCTGTGCCAAGTTCTCTGGCAATAGCTGATGCGTCAGTATCGCAGTCATGTGTTTTCTCTAGAGTTAACACACGTCCCTTGAAGTTAGTACCGCTTGATGCCTCACCAGAGTATCCACCAACAACCTTAAAACCTAGTTTGCCTACAAGTGCGTTGAATGACTCTATATCCCGTAAATCCATGGAGTAAATCATAGTAACCACTGCACGGCCGCCTTGTGGCAATACGCGGTTAATCTCCTGTAGGACTTGCATTCGCTCTAGGTTCTGCCTTGTAGGCGTGAAGCTCGTGTAGTGCCAGCTCAGAGATAAGTTGGCGTAATCAATCGATTTGTCTGCTATTGGAAGTCGGGCAAAACTACCTAGTACACGCTGGCCTTGACCTGGCTTAAAGTGATGTGGGTTAATATCCAAACTAACTACTCGATCAGCAAGTCTTTCTGGAATGTGTCTTTTTAGCATCTCAGGGCCGGAAGCAATATCAAGCACCCTAACCCCTCCTGGCTCTTGACCTTTTTCGTCAACAAACTTACTAATTAATGAGCCAGCCAAACGCCCTGCGTTAGCTTGATAACTCCGGGAGCCAACGAGCTCTGCATATGATTCGGCATATAAACGATCGTACTTAGCCAGGAACTTCTTAAAGTCCTCCTCGCCGAGTTCTTTAACGTGACCATATATCTTCATCATCTTATCCCAAGACGAGAAGTAGTGCTCTGCAAGGTCTGCGTTAAACTCAAGGTCAGGCTGAACTTGTTTTTCTGCCTGACGTAGCATTTCTTTCTCAATATCAGTAATCGGGACACCCCTTAGGAGTTTTTCAACTGCTTGATACTTTGATTCGATGTAGCGATGCATTCCGTCTTCAATGGTTCCTGCAGTAATAAATGTATGGCTTACCAAGTCGCCTACTAGGCCTGGCCGATAGACGCGACCCCTCTGTTGCAGCTTGTCGTACTGTGTCCACGGTTCGTTGTAGAAGAATATTTCTTGTGCTGCAGAGAAGTCTACCCCAACATCTGCAGTTTGACCACTGACAAGCAACAATACCTTATGGCCTGCCGTTCGCAGTTCTTCTTGAATCTCTAAACGACGACTCTTAGGAACATCGCCTTCAATCGTCACGACATGGACATCATCAGGAAGATTGAGGTTTGGCACTATAGTAGTGTCCCCACGAATAACGCCTTCTATGTAGCCATTCACAAACATAACTACCTTGTCTTTTGTTGCAAACGTTTTTTGCAGTTCTTCACCGACTGCTTTTACTTTGGAGCCAATAATATTGGGGGTTGCGTCAAGCATATCGGGGTTAAGCATAAACTGGCGCAATAACTGCATCTTCTCGTTAGCTGTAAGCTCGTCTTCTTCAACCAAGATTTCATACGCATCTTTTTCTTCTTGGCTAATCTCGATGACATGCGTAACTTCTTCAAGATTAGGCATAGAGACACTCTCTGCTAGCGACTTCATTTGCATACGGGGCACGAGTAGACTACGAATGTTTAATATATCGCCGTTAATAATTTGGCTAACTAGTTGTTTGTTAGGGATATCTTTAAATTCATCAGGGTAAAGCAGCTTAAGCGTCATGGCGATATCGCTCGGTTTGTTTGGCACGGGTGTACCTGACAGTAAAGCAAGATAGCCAGTACCATCATCTTCAATCTTTTCAGCTAGTCGTATTACACTCTCAGCCCTACGTCCATCAGTGATATTCTTCAGTTTATGCATTTCGTCAACGATCAGCATGCCATAATCAAGTGCTAGTAAGCCGTCGGTATATTCTTCATTAAGTCGTTCTTGGGAGATGATCACGTAATCGTAACTTGCAGAATCAATACCCACTAAATCATTAGGTGACTCAACCGTTAACACGCTCGGAGCCTGTCCTTCTTTAAAGTAATCAGTAAGATATCCCTGCCAAACTTCTACAACATTACCGGGAACAACAATGACTGCTTGTTTTACGCCTAATATTTCCTTAGCCATGATGACGGAAGCACTTTTACCGGTACCCATTTCGTCAGCAATAAGCACTCGGTGTTTAAATGCAATTTCTTGAACGTTAATTCTTTGGTTAATATCAGGGAACATGCGTCCAGGAGCCAGCTCATCTACAAATTGATCGGGTTTGTGAATATTCTGGAATAGTAAATCGTAATACGCTTCGACTTCATCCAGAACTTGCTGCAAGTCAGGAGTGCTGAAATCTTTAGTCTCTTCCCTAATGTGCTCTACATATTCTGCAACCGCTTCGAACGTAACAAACTCTGAACCAGTACGACTTGCACGGTTCAGTAATTTAAGACAGTCAGTTTTAATAACTTCTACCAGTCCATCCTTAAACTCAGTATCTGCAAGCAGTTCAGCGCTTGTTTTAAGTCCACCTAAACTAAATTCACCCTTTATGACAAGATAATCTCCTAGGTAGTCAGCGAGGGAACTGCGTACATAATCTACCGGAAGTTTGCGGTATTCCGGTCTAAAGCGGTAAAGGATATCCACAGCCCTTTCCGCACCGAATAGGCCAAGTAAATCCTTAAATTCTTGATGCTCTACAGACCCTTCTTCGTCTATACCGCTCAGAAATTCCCTAACATCCTCTCGTAGAAACTCTTGCTCACGGATTTGCTCACGAGACTCATTGCGTTGATTAACCAGCTCAGTAACACGTGCACTGAGAGCACCTTGTAATGCAGGAGAGATGAATTCGTAGTTACCCGTTTCACCCCTATGCATGGCAAACTCGCCAGCGCGATCTTCACGGAACTCATCTGCCACTTTAAACACTAGACCAATATCTGCTTGCAGTCTGATTGCCAGAGCTGACTTAGTTATCCAATCTTGTGGTGCATCGGTGAGTACACCCTTGCGCATTGCGGCCACAAGTTCTGGCGCTAGATGCAGGTGGGGCCGCTTTTGACCTGTTCTGTAAACTACGAACCACTCTGGGTGTTCTTCGCGATACTGCTCAGCTAGCTGCACGGCAGTGTTAAAGTCGACACCTAATTTTGTTGCAGCACGGCTTGTTGTAGACCAACCTTTAGGTGCAGGCTCAATCGCTTGAACCTCGGCTTTTACCAAGGCAACTAATTCAGGAGAGTAGTGCAATACTGTCTTGTGGGAGTTGCGATCACGATGCACCGCAAACCATTCTGGGTGTTCTTCGCGATACTGCTCAGCTAGCTTCCTTACGTGTTCCGACGATAGAGCACATGTCTCGGCCAGACTATTCGTTGTGGACCAATCTTCTGGAGCTTCAACTACACCCGAGATTTCTGCTCTAAGCGTGGCCACGAGCTCTGGCGCAAAGTGAGCATATCTTTGCCCCTTACTATTTCGATAGTCTTTAAACCATTCTGGGTGTTCTTCGCGATACTGCTCAGCGCGTGCCTGCAAAAGATTATCACTAACTTTGAGTTCACGAGACAGCGTCCTGCCCATCTCCCAGCCCTCAGGTGCCTTATTACCAACTTCTTTTTGAATTATTTTTACTAAGTCAGGGTGATAGAATTCTACCACCCGACTGCCGCGAGCTCGATAGCCCTTAAACCATTCTGGGTGTTCTTCGCGATAGGGCCCTATAATGGTGAGAATGGTCGTTCTTCCCGCGCCAGTAATCTCTTTAGTAGCAGTATTATTAAGCCAACCTTGAGGAGGATCTTCTATGGCTCCGATGGCCGCCTTAACGATATTTACTAGGTCAGGCGCAAAGTGAACCTGAGGCTGACCTGACACATCCTCGAACACCTCAAACCATTCTGGATGTTCATCTGCATGTTCTTTGGCAATTTTGGCTACTTTTCCATGCGAGACACCAAGTACCTTTGCTAAACCCCCGTTTGTGATCCACTCCTCACGCAACACCTCAGCATCAGTATTATGGCCTTGCACCTGAATACTCTCGCCAATAGCTACAGACCCGGTAGATATTCGCTCGGGATGCTCAGCGGCAAGTCCAGAATCAGTCGAAATAACTAGCGTCAATTCACCAGATTCAACTTCCTGCGCTGCAGTATTTTTCTTGTCTTCACCACTAGTGGTCATACTTGCCTCGTAAATACATATTATATAACTTTTTCAAATATTTTACTAGACTATTCTGCTTGTGGTGGACTAACTAAACTAATGTAAACGTTTTCATTGAAAGCGTCTGCCCAAACAATTGGATTATCATTTGCTTCTATAAGTCGTTCAGTGGTTACGGTATGAAAATCAAAGTCCTGAATTGTACCTTCGATTGTATTTAGGAGTTTCTTCTCTATCTTCTCAGTCGGTACAACAAGCAGTACACATGGATAGTCACCCTCCCAACCCTCATCTTCTTCGTGAGTTTGGTAACGGCGTAGGAGTTTTATATGCACAAAGTACGGTACCTTAGTTTCAAGAATACTTAACATAAACTCGTTTACTAAGTCGTCTTTCGGTTTAGATCGGCGCATGTAAAGATCTGGCCTAGGATTTGGGAATTGCTCAAAGGCACTAAGCTCAAACTTGGTGAATATCTCAAAGATATCTGAATAACGTCGTTTTAGAGCTAAGTGTACCTCCATAAGCTGCAGACACTTGTTGATATAGTCCATATCCATATGTTTGTTCTTATACATGTTTCGCAGAGAGTTTTCGGAAAATATTGCGTTCTCTTCTTCTCGGAGTAATCGGATTGCCTTCTTGTCTAGTGAATAGATAGCAGGAATATGCCTGAGTCTAAAAGTACCGTCATATCTTTTAACCAAATACTCTTGGTCAACCAGTACTTTTAAACTCTCAAATACACTCGAATGACTCTTCCCTAATACTCCTGCTAATAATGACGAACTGACAAACCTAAACTTGAATATAAGCTTTAATATTCGTATTTGTTTTTCTGATAATTGTTTTCTAAATTTCGGTTCACGTTTAACCACTGCTTCACACCTAGCTCTCACCCATCACTAATTAATAAGTAGCTCTATATGTATATATAAAAGAGAGGATTATTGTTTGCAAGCATAACAGATTAAATAGCTCGTTTAACTACGGACTCCGTTGTCCGTGTTACTTATCCACAGGAATACGCAAAAGTACATCAGTTTACTCTTGCAATACACACTATACGGATAGTACAATATATCCATATAATGTTAGTCGAGGGTAACGACATGACAGTTCTAGAGCAAACAAAGATGAGGGTAAACGACAGTAAGCTGGATGTTCTAAATCCGTTAGCATCTATTGATCAAGCATTGCAACGAGTATTCAGTACAACTCAAGAAGAAACGCGGCTACAGAAGGCTAGAAGTATGATGGGGTCTTCCCTTTACGATGTAAGTGATGAAGACCTGGAAATATACCTCACAGAGTTTCAGCATCTTATAGATGACTGGTTTGATAGCTTTGAGCGAGCCATGTTTAATGGAGCGACACTTAAACAGGTGCTTGGTCAAAGTTAGCATGACAGACATCGCTAACAGTAAATACCCTGGTTCACAGAAAGCAGTAATTTATCTACGCGTTTCTACAGAAGAACAGGTAGACAACTACTCGCTCCATACCCAGCTAGATATTTGCCGTAAAGAAGCGGAACGTAGAGGATTGAAAACCTTAGAGATCTTTCGAGAAGAAGGTAGATCTGCTAAGACGATCAAAGATAGGCCAACACTCATTGAGCTATTAGAATTCTGTCGCAAAAACAGGAGACAGGTGGATGCAGTTATAGTCTATAGGCTCGATCGTATTTCTAGACAAACAGCCGACTACCTAGCTATTCGCAAAAAGTTAGCCGAATGTGAGATTACGCTTATTTCAGCATCAGAACCAACTGGCGATACGCCAACTGAACGGTTTATCGAAACAATGCTCGCCGGATTTGCTCAAATGGATAATGATGTGCGTGGAGAGCGAGCTAGAAACGGTATGAAAGCACGCTTCATGAGTGGTCTATATAATGGCCCACCCCCTTTAGGTTACTTACGACAGAACGGCTATGCAGCAAAAGACCCTGAGATCTTTAGTACCCTACAAGAAGCCTGGGAACTAATGGCGACAGGCACTAAAAGTCTACGCGATATGGCAAACTTCCTAAACGAAAAAGGCATCAGGAACCGGCGGAAGGGATATAAAGATGGGCTCATTCGTAAACAAACTATGAGTAGCGTCTTTCGTAACAAGTTCTATGCCGGCAAAGTAGTTTCTAAGAAATATGGACAAGAAGTGCAAGGGCAACACCCGCCTATGATCACTGAGGAAGTGTTTTACCGAGTTCAAGCAATATTAGACGGTAAGAACCATAATACTCCCATTCGGCTCGCCAGACGCACTCACCACAACCCAGACTTCCCACTAAGACGCGTTGTGCGGTGCGGTCGTTGTGGGCAGTCATTCACAGGAGCGTGGAGCAAAGGCAAGAAACTACTCTATGGCTATTATTTCTGCATCAAGCGTTGTGGCCCAAAATCAAACGTACCATTGACGGAAATTGAGCCAAGTACAAAAGAGCTGCTTGAAAGTATTACGTTAAAGCCAGAAACAGCAGAGCTAATAAATGCGTTCATTCGAAGGACGTACGTGCTTCGTGTGGGCGCGTTGAGACTAAAACGGGATCAGGCCGATGTAGAACTAAAAAAGGTTTACGAGACTCGCCAGACGCTTATACAAAAGAACCTGGATGGCACCTACTCAGACGATATCTTTAAGGAACAAAACAGAATCCTAGAAGAAAAAATAGTCGCTATTCAAACTGCAAAGGATGTGGCGACTATTGAGAAGTATAATCTTGAAGCAATTACCACGTTTATCGAGGATAAGTTTACTCGCCTAAACAACACCTACGAGGATGCTGATTTAGAAAGAAAACGGGTATTACTGTGTTCGATATTCCCCAAAGGACTGGCATGGAGCTACCCAGGCTATTCGAACACCCAAATTAGCCCGTTTTATAAGTGTTTTATGGATATCAATGATGGAAAGGTCGGAATTGGTGCGGGTGGCGGGACTCTAACCCGCGGCCTCGTCCTTGGCAAGGACGCGCTCTAAACAACTGAGCTACACCCGCATAACAGGTACGAATTATACATAAGTTAGCGCGAGCAATCAATCTTCTGTATGATTGAGTTAAATAAGCAAAACCAATATGAGCAAATATCACCGACATATTCATCAAAAGAAGCAAAAAGTCATGGCAGTCAAACGTCAGGAGAAGCCGAAACTCGTCGACCGACTGACCTATCTCGTGGCAGTTATAGAGCCTGTCGTTACCCTACCGCAAGTCTACGTCATATTTCACGAAAAGAACGCGTCGGGCATCGCCATAAGCTCGTGGCTAGGCTATCAGCTATTTACTATCGTGTGGCTATGGTACGGCATCGTACACAAGGAAAAGGTAATAATTTTCTACCAAGCAGCATGGTTAATTCTGCAAACCGCGATTATTTTCGGTGCCGTAAAATACGGCGCAAGCTGGTAGCAGCAGCCACTTACGGTCGTCGCAACTGATCGAGTTTACGAGATAAGTTCTTGTAGTAGTCGAAGCCGTCGAGCCTAATTACTTTTAGATCAGCATCTTCACTTACTGAAAACGTAAGTTCATTCTCGCCCACTGGCCACTGTTGACCGGCGCTCTCTGGCAATTGATCAATCTCAAAGCCGTCCATGTTGACTGCAAATGGTCTCTTATCTGTGTTTTTGAAAGTGATGGTGGTCTTTTTCGATGCAGGTACGATCGCTGCACGATCAAGTTCTGTGTAGTACGGATACATGGCAACGACTTCATAGGCGTTAAGTTCTTGATCAATGTATGGGCCACCGGCTGATTTGCCGTACGCTGTTGAACCTGAAGGTGTAGCGATGATGAAGCCGTCACCTACCATGTTGTTGAACAATCCTTCGCCAATCTGTACATCTGCGTTGATTGCCTGTCCTGAAGCGCTCTTTACGACGACTTCGTTGATTGCTCGTCCGAGCTTCTTGTAGCGTGGGGTGGATAGCTCCAACACACTTAATGAGTCAACCCGATAATCACCGTATCGCAGCGATTGCGCTAGTCGGGTCAGTTCATCTTCTGTGTTTTCTGTTGCCATGAAGAACCCAAGAGTTCCTGTGTTAATACCGCGAAATGGAACGTTTGGAAAATTGTTTGCATGAACAGAGTGCACGAGCGAGCCATCGCCACCTAGTACAACGATCGCCTGAGCGTCCTCAACGTCAGCTACTGTCGTGATTGCGACTTCACCAAGAGCTTTTTCGAAAGCGACAGATGCCTGATATGTGACATCATCATCACGTCCAAGTTCGACGCGGACTCTTGTTACTTCTGCTGCCTTTTGTTCCATACGAATGTTCCTTTTATAAAGATAGTGTATCGTATACACTTAGTCTTGTCAATACACTTTATACTCGCACTGAAAATCCGAGCTCATCTCTAATTCCAATGAGATATTCCACGCCAGTCTCTTCATCCAACACGCTGGCAGTGTAGTAATCACCCTGATACTCTTCGCCAATGTGACGATTTAGCAGCGGATCAATAGTGCAGGAATTCACATTTAGTACTCTCACTGGAGTATCGACAATTTTGTCGCATTCACGATAATACTGGTTATCAGCTTCATCTCGACCAAATCTAATCATAGGCATAGCTGTGACGTACACATGCTGTCCATCAGCGATGCGATCCATCAGAAAGCGCACATTAGAATATTCATCTGTCGGCAATCTATCTAGTAGTGGTATTCGTTCCATATATAGGGGGCTCCATCTTATACATTGTTGTGTGTCGTCTGGTTGGCCCCGTGGAGTACTTTTCTCGACATAAGAAAAGACCCCGCCGTTTCGGGGTCTTTATTTGCAGTAAAAGAACACCGTCCCGGCTAGGGCAGTCGCTTGGTCTTCTTAATAGTTGCAAATATCAACATAAGTTTAATTATACCAGACTATGACTAATGAACAAATATGGTGGCTCCTCCCAGGGAAAACTGGAACGACATCTTCTCTGAAATCGTTAGATTAAACGATGAGCTAGAGAAGCTCGGCATCGACATAATTATGGAGTCTGACAATGCGTAGATTCCTGTTTCTGCTGAGTCAACGGATGTATGATACCTCATCTTTACTTCGGTCGCAACTACTCGACGAAGAAGCTTTTTATGATGTATTCATACGTGATATCCGTCATGCTCGGAAGTGTGTAATCATCGAAAGTCCGTTTATTACCACTAGACGTTTACTTTTGCTGCACCCTGCACTTAAAAGGGCATGCAAGAGGGACGTACATATCATTATAAACACCCGCGATCCAGATACGCATAGAGGTTCAATGCGCCAAAAAGCACGAGATGGCGTCGCTTGGTTACAAGATCTAGGAATAACAGTGATCTATACAGGTAATCTGCACCGCAAGCTAGTCATTATCGACCACCACATATTATATGAAGGTAGTCTTAACGTTCTATCGCAGTCAGATAGCTGTGAAATGATGCGCCGTACCGACTCGGCAGAGCTTGTACGGCAAATGCTACGCTTTACCAACCTCCGAAAGTGGTATAAGATGGCAAATCATGAGTGATCACTTTACCAACGAAGATATTGCAGCAGTTGGGCGTTACATGAAAACGTTTTATCCTGATAATCCCGAAAAGGCCGAGCCAGCCTATTGCTTGGCTTTCCTGGAACATATCAAGTCACGGATTGATAAAAATCTGCGAAGTATTGCCTTAGATAACCCCGATAAGTTTGAAGAGCTGGTCGATGAATACGAAAAATCTCTAAAAAGTTAAAATGGCAAAACGTCTGAAGAATTAACACCCAGAGCCTTAACGATCTTTTCAAGTGTTTTTAGTGATGGAACAACCTCGCCACGTTCAATCTTGGCATAGTGATTCACGGTTGTACTGGCACGTTTAGCAACCTCAGCTTGCGTATAGCCCTTCTTTTGTCGAGCAGCCTGTAGCTTGTGGCCTATGTGCTTGGAAGTTTTATCTGGCATAGCGTTATTCTACTTCTGTTTTTAGGATAGATCCATAGTTCTGGCAAATCTCATAGATTAGTGGCTAGCTTGTGATTTTTACGTGCTTTAGAACTTCTTCGAGTATTGTGCGATTATTAGCTGCAACAAAATATTTATCCCATCCAACTGTGTCTTTCGTGTAATCCAGGTTGTTGCCTTCTAGATCGCAAATCACGCCACCAGCTTCGGCTAGCATAACTTGTCCGGCCAATGTGTCCCACTTGCATGCAAGAAGGTTGGTATGAATAAAGACATCTGCCTTGCCCTCTACGATTCGCCCAAGCTTGAGTCCGATACTTCCTTCTGGAAGCCTGCTGGCAACATCTAGGTTATTCACCTGCTCATCGAGGGGCCGATCATTCCCCTTCACTAGATTCCTGGTGACTAGTACGGCCTTACTCAAGTCAGTATTATCGCTCACATGCAGCTCTGTAGTTTCACCTTCAAAGACACGGAACGCCCCATGACCTTTCTCAGCGTAGAATAACTCGTCAGTAATTGGGTTGTATATTGCTCCAAGTGTCGGTACGTTGTTGTCTAGTAGACCGATCATAACCGAAAATGAACCTCGACCTGCTACAAAGTCTTTGGTCCCGTCCAGTGGGTCAACCATCCAAACTCTATGAGCGTAACTAGAAGGGCGCGCATCGTTTTCTTCTGATAAGATCTCATCATCAGGAAAAGCCTTGGTTAGCGCTTCACGTATATACTCATCCGATTCTTTGTCGGCTTGTGTAACGGGATCAAATTCATTCTGTTTGTACTTAACCTCGAGACCCTGGCCAAAACGTTTCTTTAGGATCTCGCCTGCCTGCTTTGCAATTTCGATAATCGTCTCTAGATCTTTATTCATGAGTTCAGTATATCAGTGAGCTTTCCAGTAAGCTCCTCGGGGCTATGTTCAGAAGAGTCCAGCACAGTGAACTTTGAATAATCTTTGTCGGTTACCACTTTGTAAACTTCATCGAATCTCTCTTGGTTAAATGGTCGCCCGTTTCTTTTATCTCGTGCCTTAACTCGGGCTACAAGGTGTTCATAAGGAGCGGTCAAGAATACTAGATGTAGATCTGCGTTGTATTTTGCGGAGATACTTTCCAGGAAATCAATCCGTTCCGGGTATAAGCCGCAGTCTAGAATAATATTCTTTTTTTCGTCTAAGGCGGCTTTTAACTTGGCTTCAATTGTCTTGAATGTGACTTTATTCTTTTCAAAAGACGTACCTACAATACCTAGTGCTCTACGCTCCTTATCTAAGCTCAATTCCAAAGTCTGAGGGTTTGATTTTAAGAAAGCTTCGACCAAAGTCGACTTACCCGCACCTTTTGACCCGTCTAATGCAATAATCCACATATATAAATCTTATCAGCTAGAGATCTGAACTTGTTAATTTTTTCCAGGCAATAACCAATAAGGTGTCTTACCTGATACTTGAAAGTGGATCAATGGGAATATTTCTTGAGAAGTCTACCGAGCCGTGCCATTCGTCCGCCAGTTCATCGGCAAATTCATTATCCAGTTCGTATATCTTACCGTCAGCTAGATCAAGAGCAACTCCTCGTATTTGGAGTCCGTCCTCATTACGGTCAATAGCAATACTACTAGGGCTGTGCTTTGTAACTTCAGTAGCAATCATATCCGCGGTAGGCCATTCACGTTCATCGGTG
>CAZNVG010000029.1:0-7361 GCA_964576475.1 uncultured Candidatus Saccharibacteria bacterium
TTACGAGAAGCCGTTGCTGAGGAGCTTTTTTGTTTTTGAGTACTTTATTTGTTCAAAGTACTGAGTACAGCTTAGGGGAGGAGCTTATGCTTGTCAATCCATTTTTTGATAATTTTTTGATACAACCGACTAACGTTCCAAAAACTGTGGATAAATATTGTCCCACGTGGTTACTGGGACGTTCAACGCCGGCCTATTGGTACTACGAAATAGCCCAGAGTTTTAATTGTTTAAAATTAGGTCGAATTAGCTGCAACTAGCCGTATTGGAATTTTAATGTATAAAGGCAGATTGGTTGCTGATATCTCCACCAACGTTTAATTTGTTGGCACATGCGCAAAGGTCTCTAAGTATGCAAAAGACTGCTTAGGTACGGGTTAATGAATGTTTGCACTGGCAAGGAAAAATATAGAATGATGGATTGTTACTAAAATGGTCAGTGCAGCTAACTCCAATATTTTATAGTCGATACTAAATTCGGAGCAACCAAAATGTAACCAAAAACTGGGCACTGTGTATCTCGCAAAATTGAACTGCTCAAATGAAGGAAACAAGAAAAATTATGAGTTATCACAAATATTTATATCCTTGTGAATAGGAGGTTGTTTGTCAAACGAAATAAAAAAGTCAATTAAACATGCATTTTTTACAACAAAAATCTCTTCACATTAACAGTAGTAATAGGTAACAATGACAACGAATTGGTATTGATAAATTGAAAAGCTTATGCTACATTTACATAGCCGAACAAACACAAAAACGGCAAACCTCTTGTGGGGGTCGTCGCTCTCTTATGAGAGCGGTCAGTCATGCTGCAGGCAGCAAGCGCTAACAATTTATTGAGCGGTTTTGCTGCCTCAGCTCTTTATGAATTAATATGAAAAAATACACCACACCCCTATTACTTATTACTACACTTACACTTCTGGGGGCTACCAATCCTGCCAATATGTCAGGCCCTTCAATTGTTCTCGTTGTGGTTTTTATGTGCTTTGTAGTAATACATATATCAAGACGAATAGTGGGGCTGGTACGAAAAAGCTCTGCGACTGATGATCAGAAACTTTCTAACAGTATTACAGGGTTTGTAACGGGCGCAGTTGTTCTTTTGTTTGTCTTCTTTCTAAATATGACAGGCACACTGTCTATGAGAGATGTCGTACTGGCGGTTTTGCTGGGTCTATCATTTAGCTTTTATTTAACTCGACGTCTTTCTAAAGCATAATTACAAATAAGCTTGCTGACATCAGAGGTAGGCAATGCTATACTTATTCCCATGGAGAACTCGCAGACACCCCATATAGAGCTGCCTAAGCCGGTACACGATACCGACGCTATTGCTGCGGGTTTGGAAGCTAACTCAGCTGTGAGCCCTGAACAGGCAAGTAGGCCTGAGGCGGTTGCATCCCAAACGCAACAACCTGCCGTTAGCAGTATCTCATCTAGTCCGCAAGGAATTTTAGGAAACTCCGCTGCCATGTCACAGCCACACGCCGCTCCAATTAACAGCGACAATCCTGCGATTGCAGATGACGTTGATTTAATAGAGAAAGAATGGGTCCAGAAAGCGCGCGCGATAGTAGATAAGACGAAGGATGACCCACATCTTCAGAACAAAGAATTGAATACTTTTAAAGCAGACTACATGAAGAAGAGATACGGCAAGGATATTAAACTTACTAATGATTGAGCACAGGATTTAATACATGTACGCGGTGATCTTAGGGATAATAATATTTGTAGCTATTGCTGTATATATTTTCTACGTGCGCTCTAGAAAAAACCTAAGGGAGGCGAAAAACTTTGAACGTGGGCTGAAGATGGTACCTATGCTAATTCATCTTCCTCCATTGAGTGATGATATTGAGGTTGGTGGTAGAGATGTCCGTGATGTGACCGAGGAAAACATATCTAGGGCGCAGATCATGTATAACATCATCGCGAGTACTGCGCAGAAGGGTTTTCGAAGCAAATTCTACGGTCAGCGACATATTTCGTTTGAGATAATCGCCAATAAAGGTAGTGTTTATTACTACACAGCCGTCCCTGTTGCATTGGTCTCTGTCATAGAACAGGCGCTTGTAAGCGCCTACCCAACAGCACGTCTTGAAGAGGTTGAAGAACATAATATCTTCAGCCCTGTGGGAAAAATAAGTGGCACCATTGGGGGCGAGCTAGTCCTAAAGGAATCTTTTGCATTTCCTATTGCTACATACCAAGACTTGAAGCGCGATGCTATGCAGTCGCTACTTAACTCTTTCTCTACTTTGTCTCCAGAGGACGGAGCAGGCATACAAATTATGTTACGCCCTGCAGCAAAGAGCTGGACTGGAAAAGCTATTGCAGTCGCTCAAAAAAAGAAGAAGGATAAAGGTAAGAAAAAAGGCGCTTCGTTAGTAGGGTCTTACGCGGCTCAAATTATCGCAGCACCACTAAAGGCTCCTGAAGCAGGGGAGGATAAGAAGCCCGAGGATAAACAGCTGAGTTCTTTAGAGCAGTCTGTTGTAGACGCTATTGAAGAGAAAACTCGTCACCCAGGGTACGAAGTGTTGATACGACTTATCGTTTCATCTAATACATCTCAGCGTTCACAAACAGTATTAAATAATATGAAAGCTTCGTTCTCGCTCTTTGACGCACCTGGAAAAAACGGCTTTAAATTTGTGCCAGCTAAAGACATGGAGAGTTTTACCACGGCCTATATTCTTCGCTTCTTCCCGCCGGAAGTTAACCAGAATGTTTTGAATAGTGTTGAGCTTTCGACAATATTCCATTTCCCAGATCAAAACAGCATTCCTACATCACAGTTAGAGCGCCAGATGTCCAAGCAAGTAGATGGGCCTCAGAAAATTAGCTCAGAAGGTCAGCTCCTTGGATACAATATGTTTAGAGGGATAAAGAAGGAAATACGCTTAGCTCAGAAGGATAGACAGAGGCATCTGTATATTATCGGTCAGACTGGTACAGGAAAGTCTATTCTGCTTGAGAACTTAGCGCTACAGGATATGCTCGACGGTAGAGGTTTTGCTTTTATTGATCCGCATGGCGACACCGCAGAGAGCTTGCTGAGTATGGTCCCGAAGGAACGTACAGAAGATGTAATATATTTTTCACCGGCTGACATGGACTTTCCATTGGGCTTGAATTTCTTTGAGTACGAAAATCCTGATCAGCAGGATTTCCTTATTCAAGAGGCCATTAACATGCTGTATAAGCTGTATGACCCTCAGCGACAGGGCATTATTGGGCCTCGATACGAACATTTATTTAGAAATGCAGCATTGACTATAATGGCCGATCCGCAAGGGGGCAGTTTTATAGATATTCCGAAGCTATTTAATGACAGGGCGTATGTTAATCAAAAACTGAAGCATGTTACAGATCAGGCCGTAAGAGACTTTTGGCTAAAAGAGATGCTTGATTCCTCACGATCAAATGAGTTCGGCGAGGTAAAGAGCTGGTTTGTGAGTAAGTTTGGAGCCTTTCTCTCGAACACTATGATGAGAAATATCATAGGTCAGACAAAAAGTTCTTTCAATCTTCGAGAGATTATGGATAACCGAAAGATTCTTCTAGTGAACCTCAGTAAAGGGCGTACGGGAGATCTTAATTCAAAACTCTTGGGGATTATTTTTGTAATGAAGTTTCAAGCGGCAGCCATGTCGCGTGCGAATGTTCCTGAAGAGGAGCGAGAAGATTTCAGTTTATATGTAGATGAGTTCCAAAACTTCTCTACAGAGTCATTTGCAACGATTCTCGCTGAAGCACGAAAGTATCATCTCAATCTGATTGTTGCCAACCAGTACATAGGGCAGCTTACCGAAGAGGTGCGCGATGCTGTGTTTGGGAATGTGGGGTCAATAATTAGCCTGAGAGCAAGTGCAACGGACGCAGATTTTCTTGTTAAAACGTTCTCACCGATATTCGACTCTGAGGACATTGTGAAGCTTCCAAATTACAACGCAATCGTTCGGCTCATGATAGGAGGTGTGCCCTCACAGCCGTTTAGTATGGCCACTCTGCCACCACTAGGTAAGGCGAATCCAAAACTGCTTGATGCACTTAAGCATTTGTCGGCAGCAAAATATGGTCGCTCTCGTGATGAAGTGGAAAAAGAGATATTCGGAAGACTTAAAACTGAGTCTGTCGCAGCTGTGCCTGGACAAGCTCCGATGGGAAATCGCCAGGGTGGAGCAATGGCTCGACCTAGCGGACAGCCAGGTAGACCGCCGGTGGGTGCTGGATCCTCATTCTTGGATGAATGGCTTGCAAAGCGTCGCACTGCAATACCTCAGTCGTCCATACCTGCTCAACCGACCACAATAAACCAAGCAGCACCTCCCATGTCTCAGCAACCAAAGACCGCACAGGCGCCGCAGGTTGCAAATATTGTCCCACAGCAGCCACAAGCACCTTTAAGTCCTGCATCGCCTCCTCAGCAGGCCGCAAAGACGCCACAAACAAATATTGGTTCACCTGCTGTTATGCCACAGAGTGTTCCGCCGGTTGCCACTCAACCTACACCGGTTGCCACCATACCTCAGCAGCCTGTCCAGCCATCAACACCCACCGCATCTACAGTCGAAGAGCTTGAGGTGCTAGGTGGGCTCACTGGAAAGGTAAGTATTGGGAGCGAGAATACTAAAGGTTCGGCAGATTCTGTAACAGAAGACCAACCACCTCACACTGAGGATGTATATATAGATAAAGACGGCAATCTGCACTATGCAGAACAACCTTAGCGATTGAGTAGTCTGGAGACTAATCGCCTACCAAACTCCAAAGCAACCCCGGAGAGCATGCCAATAATCACAAGTAGCACAAACTCATAACCAGAAAGTTGAAACCCGTTGCGTTTTGAGTAATAGCCAACAATCACTAGGCCAACAAGCCCTACAATTCCTCCGCCAGCAATCGCAGATGGCCTACCAACGGTATTTGCAGCCACTTCACTGACTTTGTCAACGGCTTCTGCATGGATGACCTTGCTAAACATGGCCTCTGTTTTGGGAAGCTTTTTGCGAACACTTCGCATTGTTCTATCGAACGAATCTAGCTTAACGTGTTTGCTAATGTAGCTATTTGAGGGTTGGTGTCTAGCAGATTCATTTGATGAACGAGTCATCTCATCTTTCGAGATAGCTTGTTCGGCGACTTCGTGACGAAGCTGACGGGTTTCCTCTGGCGATATTTTCTTCTCTCTACTTGAGTGGTCAGTCTCATGTAGAGGAGGGAGCTCATGGGTTTTTTCAACAACGTTACCATGCGATTCATGTTGTTCGTATTGAGGTGCCTTCTCAGACATTTGATCCACCTGTCACATATTCATTCTTAATGATCTGCAGTTCGTGTTTCATAGTTCTACTGCGTGCGTATAAGTATGCCGCAAACATAAGGAATAGTGTGCTGACGAATGCGCCCGTTCCAGGCCCAGTTTGAGGGATGGTTGTTGTCGTAATCTCTATTTGTTTCGCTGGGCTACCGGGTAATTTTATGCTTACGTCATTTCCATACTCGTTAAACATCACTAGATCGAAAGACCGTGTGTCGGATTTTGAGGCAGGTGTTTGAGGGATAGGCTGTTTTACCTTAATTCTAAAAGTCTTAGCAACTTGAGCACCGGGCTGAATGGTTACTTTCTCGGGCCAGCTGAGTTGATTTTTGGTCGCGTCGAACACTCCGTCTCCGATAGTTCCACTAACAATGTCTGCGTATTCCAGAATGTCGCCAAGGTCTTCACTGCGTAGTTGTGTATTTTGGGCAGCGCCATTACCCATATTTGTTGTAGTCAGGGTATATTCGATCTCATCACCACCATTTGCAGTGGTTCCATTGGCGTCATTAATGTTTTGCGTTATGTTCTTAGCAGTTTTCTTAAGGCTCAATATTGGCGACAAATCCTGAGGCTCTGGCTTAACTGACACCTGAATTTTGCAAGCTGTAGAAGTCACAAATCCTAAGGAAGAGTCTACTGAGACAGATACGTTATATGTACCAGCAACTTTGAAGTCATGTTCAATAGTTGACCTCAATGATGTTGTCGGAACTGTCACTGCGCCAGTTTCGTCACCAAAGTTGTAGGTGTAGGACGTTATTTTAGCGCCACCAACAGTTTTAGACTCAGCTTCAAATGTCCTTTTTGTTCGATCGATTTCTTTTATGATCTTTAAATAACTACATGCGACTTCTTGGTCGACGGGCTTTGGCGGCTCCTCGCAAGTTCCTCCAGGTTTAAGCGGCTGTCCGTTCGGGCAGAGAACGACTACTGTGTTGCAGGCCTTTGCTTCGCCCCAGTTGCGAATTTGTTTATCAGTTGTACTGACATCCTGTAGCCAGGCCCGATTACATACTGTTGTGCCAGATGCGACGGATTCGTTGACTCTGGCGCGAACGGTGATAAAGCCTGGTGTACCGAAGGTATCTGTATTGCCGAATGCGTAAAATGGAGGCTGATTGTTGTGCCATTTAATACGATTTCCGTTAACCTCGACTGCCCAGTTTCCAAATTGCGAGTCGACATAGGTGAGCTCAGAAGGTAGTTCGTCGTTAACGGAGAAGAACGCCGCGTTGCCACCATGATTGGCAAATGCCAGTGTGTACTCAATGATTTCACCGGGTTTAACGTCGCCAGTGGGTTTATTCGTTTTTGCAATCTGAAGGTCAGCAGAGGGTTGGGTAGGAGTTTCGGGGGTGTAGTTTCCCTTTGTGACAATGTTTCCGCAGTCATTAAGTACCCAAATTTCTCGATTAGGTATCTTGACTGCATCCCAGCTTTTTCGCGCCCAGCCCTCTAGTTTACGTGAGTATATTGGTGTTTGCGTGCCCTGGATTGGAACAGTTATATCCCCACCATCTCTATGCGTTCTTCCAATACTGTAGTAATTGTTGGGGCCGACAGTACTGACGGTTGTCTGTTGGCCGTTTGCAATGTCATCCGCTGTAACACCATAGTAGTTAAATATTGCTTGTAGATCTTTGTGTAGTCGATCTTGGTTGTTTCGAACCGATTGAGCCATCTGTGACTTGCTGCCGCCTCCGTAAATAATGTCGTTATTGCTCGTCGCTAATGTGTTTTGTGGGGGCGATATCGATAAAAATATTTGTACAAAGAACGCTAGCGCAACAAAACCGAGACCGAATCGTCTTGTCGTTTCTTCTTTTTTTAGGCGTTTTGCGTAAAAAACAACATGGCTTGCCAAGTTGGGATTGAAAGGGAGGTTACTGATAAGTTTTTTGAACATTTTTATTTACCCCGTTACTATAGATTGAAGCATACAAATATTGTTCGGGCAAGAAAAAGGTTATGGTTGTTGTTTCGCCATCTGCTGGGCCAGCGTAGTCCACCGCAACAGAAGTTGCGT
>CAZNVG010000029.1:7371-12170 GCA_964576475.1 uncultured Candidatus Saccharibacteria bacterium
CGGGCAAGAAAATGTTTATTGTTGTTGTTTAGCCATATGCTGGCTATAATGTCATGGTTATAATTGATGAGTTAGTGGGGGGTCATGGTTAAACAAAAAGAGTACGACTCTAGTCAGATTCAAGTGCTCGAAGGACTCGAGCCAGTTCGTAAGCGCCCCGGTATGTATATTGGCGGCACTGGTGTTGATGGACTACACCATCTAGTTAAAGAAATTGCGGATAACTCAGTAGACGAAGCGATTGCTGGTCATGCCGATGAGGTGCGTATAACGCTGCAAGTTGATGGTGGGGTGAAAGTTAGTGATAACGGGCGCGGTATACCTGTTGATAAGATGGCAAAAACAGGAATTAGTGCACTTGAGACAGTCTTAACTGTTCTGCACGCAGGTGGTAAGTTTGGCGGGGGAGGCTATAAAGTCTCTAGTGGTCTACATGGAGTTGGTATTAGTGTAGTAAACGCGCTGTCAACAAAACTTCGGGCTGAAGTATTTAAAGGAGCTAAGAAGTATTATCAAGATTTCGAGCGCGGAAAGCCTGTGTCTACTTTAAAAAGCGAAGAAGGCGACGGCACAACAGGTACAACAATAACGTTTTACCCAGATCCTGAGATATTTGAAACTACAACAATATCGTATGAGTGGGTGGTGGATTATCTTCGCCATCAATCGTATCTGACAAAGGGCATAAAGACTTATGTATCGGATGAACGAACGGGCCAATCGTATAGTTTCTACTTCGAGGGAGGTATACAGTCCTATGTGCGACATCTAAACATAGGCAAAGAACCAATTGATGAGGACGCATTTTATGTCGAGAAGATCGTTGGCGATACTTCTGTCGAGGTTGCTCTGCAGTATACAGATGCGTTCAATGAGACTATTAAATCGTTTGCCAACAACGTCTACAACCCTGATGGCGGAACGCATCTCACTGGTTTCCGGTCGGCTTTGACGAGAGTAGTTAATGACTACGCTCGAAAGACGGGCCTCTTGAAAGAGAAAGAAGAAAATCTTAGCGGTGAAGACTGTCGCGAGGGATTGACTGCTGTTATTTTGGTTAAAATTCCTGATCCTCAGTTTGAAGGCCAGACAAAGAACAAACTGGGCAACCCTGAAACTAGGGCGTATGTAGAACAGGTAATGAATGAGTGGTTTGGCTACTATTTAGAAGAGCATCCCGCAGTTGCTCGCAAAATAGTTGGAAAAGCACTGCTTGCTGCGCGAGCACGTAAGGCGGCAAGAGCAGCTCGAGAAAACATCATTAGAAAAGGAGCGTTAGAGGGTGCTGGACTTCCGGGTAAACTCTCTGATTGTGCCACTAAGGATAGGACCGAAGCAGAACTATTCATTGTTGAGGGTAACTCGGCCGGTGGCTCTGCCAAGGATGGTCGCAACAGTCACTTTCAAGCCATCTTGCCTCTTCGCGGTAAGGTTCTAAACGTTGAGCGTGCGCGTCTTGATAAGATGCTGGCAAACAATGAAATCGTGAACCTTATTAAGGCTATGGGGGTGGGTATCGAAGAGCAGTTTGATATGGCGGGTCTTCGTTATGATCGCATTATCATCATGACTGACGCCGACGTTGACGGTTCTCACATTCGAACATTACTCATGACACTCTTCTTTAGACACATGCAGCCAATTATTGATGGCGGGCATTTATATGCCGCGCAGCCACCACTGTATGCCATAAGCTCAGGTAAGAAAAAACAATACGCATACAGCGACGAAGAGCGGGATGAGATATTGGATAAACTCATAGCTGATAGAAAAGCTAAAGGTACTAAGGTGGATCCGAACGACGATCGAATGAAACAAGCGGGCGTATCAATCCAGCGCTACAAGGGTCTGGGTGAGATGGATGCAGAGCAACTCTGGGAGACAACTATGGACCCAGAACGACGCGTTCTGGTACAGGTTAAGGTGGAAGACGCAGAGAAAGCAGATGCAATATTCAACAAGCTAATGGGTACTGAAGTTGAGCTCCGAAAGAACTTTATTCAGACGCATGCAAAATTCGTAAAGGACTTGGATATCTAAAATATGGCAGACATTGACGAAACCACACCAGTTGAAGCGCAGGAAGTATTAGAGCCACATCGTTCGGTTATACACAAGAGTGTCGAAGATGAAATGGAGCAGAGTTATCTACAATACTCGATGAGTGTTATCGTTGCACGTGCTTTGCCCGATGTGCGAGACGGTATGAAGCCAGTACATAGGCGAATTTTGTACGTCATGGATAAAAGCGGCCTGAAATCAACAGGGAAACATACCAAAAGCGCTCAGATCGTGGGAGAAGTTATGGGTAAGTATCACCCCCACGGAGATACTGCAATCTACGATTCTATGGTCCGTCTTGCCCAGCCATTCTCAACTCGCTATATGCTAGTTGATGGACAAGGTAACTTTGGGTCTATGGACGGTGACCCTGCCGCCGCATATAGGTATACCGAGGCAAGAATGACACGCGCAAGCGAAGCACTGCTTGAGGATATAGATAAGGACACAGTGCCTTTTAGAGATAACTTCGACGGCTCCCAACAAGAGCCTGAGGTGCTGCCAGCAAAACTACCAAATCTTTTGCTTAATGGGCAGATGGGTATTGCTGTCGGTATGGCCACAAACATACCACCGCATAACCTCAATGAGCTGGTTGACGCAACAATTACACAGATTGATAACCCGGAGGCTACGGTCGACGACCTCATGGAGCATATTAAAGGGCCAGACTTTCCTACAGGCGGTATCGTGTATGGCAATGAGTCAATAAGGACTGCATTTGCTACCGGTAGAGGTGGTGTGATTGTTAGGGGTGTCGCTGAAGTAGAAGAGACAAGCAAGGGCAAGCAGAGAATCGTGATTAGTGAGATTCCATATGCTGTTAATAAAGCTGGCTTAGTCGAGAAAGTCGCAGACCTAGTAAAAGAAAAGAAAATATCAGGAATTTCAGATATTAGAGATGAGAGTTCGCGTGGAAGTGTGAGGGTAGTCATTGATCTTAAGAAAGATGCTTATCCAAAAAAACTGCTCAATCAACTCTACAAGCTAACACCTCTGCAAACAGCGTTTCATTATAATATGCTGGCACTTATTGATGGTATCCAGCCAAGGATATTAGGGCTGCAAGATATAATAATTGAATACATAAAGCATCGTCAGAATGTTGTAAGAAGACGTACTGAGTTCGAGCTTAAAAAAGCTAAGGATCGTGCCCACGTACTTGAGGGGCTTAAAATTGCCCTTGATCACATAGATGAAGTTATCGCAACGATTCGTGCTTCACAAACGAGCGATGAAGCGCAAGAGAACCTCATTAAGAAGTTCAAGTTAAGCGAGATACAGGCTAAGGCAATTTTGGCTATGCAACTGCGTACACTTGCAGGTCTTGAACGTAAGCGTATTGAAGATGAGCTTGCTGAGCTTATGAAACTAATTGAAAAGCTCGAAGCTATACTTGCGGATGAGAAAAAAGTACTTAAGATCATCAAAGAAGAATTGAACGATATGAAAAAGCAATTCGGCGATGAGCGGCGAACAAAAGTCGTGCCTCACGAATTGGGTAAATTCAGCGATGAAGAGCTTATACCTGAAGAACAGGTTGTAGTTACTTTGACAGCAGCTAACTACATCAAGCGTAGTGGTGCGAGTGACTACAAGAAACAGGGGCGAGGTGGTAAGGGCCGTAGAGGAATGTCTACGAAGGAAGAAGATCTAATTAACCATGTCGTATTTACATCAACTCACGACTATTTGCTGTTTTTCACAAATTTGGGCCGAGTATTTAGGCTTAAGACCTACGAAATTCCAGCATCCGGACTGAATACAAAAGGAACCGCTGTTATTAACCTTTTGCAGCTACAGCCTGACGAGAGAGTGACTACTGTTATTCGGTCTGACCCTAAGGCAAAAGAGGGATACCTGTTTATGTGTACCACTAACGGTACGGTCAAGAAGACTTCAATTGAACAGTACCAGAACGTAAGGGCTAGCGGGTTGATTGCAATCAGTCTTGATAAGGGTGATGAGTTGAAATGGATACGACAGAGCAGTGGTAATGAAGAGGTTGTTATCACTACTTCGTTTGGACAGGCTATTCGTTTCCCTGAGGGGGACGTTAGGCCAATGGGGCGCTCTGCGCGGGGTGTAAGAGGTATTCGGCTTCGTGAAGGCGACAAAGTCATTAGCATGGATCTCGCAAGCGAGGGACTTAGTCTGTTCGTCATAAGTGAGTATGGATATGGCAAGCGAACTAAAATATCTCATTTTGCCACCCATAGGCGCGGTGGAATGGGTATTAAGTCGGCGGTAGTTAACAAAAAGACAGGCAGCCTGGTAGCTTTACTTGCCCTAAAAGACGATAGTCATGATGTCATAATCATCTCATCGCAAGGTCAAACAATCCGACTCAGGCTTAATGATATTCCCGAGTTAGGCCGCGCCACCCAGGGGGTAAGGATTATGAGACTGAACGACAAAGACACCGTTTCGTCCCTGACGCTAGTTGAGAAAGATGAGAACGTTGACGGCATAGAACAACCTCCAGAAGACTCTGTTCCACAGGAGTAAACTGCTTATTTTTGTTGTATCATTCACACTAGTGTTGACATTGGTATCATTTAGCAGGTAGAATGGCTCCTAGTCTTGTGTCCTAGAGGTGAACGAGAATACCTTAAAATTTTGATAGTGCAGCGTCAACGTTAATCAATGATGTTTTGTTTTTTAAAGGACAGACTTCTTTTTATGGAGAGTTTGATCCTGGCTCAGGATGAACGCTGGCGGCGTGCCTAATACATGCA
>CAZNVG010000030.1:0-11665 GCA_964576475.1 uncultured Candidatus Saccharibacteria bacterium
GACACATATGGGCATAATGATAGATAGAAAACACTACGTACATTCTCCGGGCACAGACAATGAACGCGTACAACTAGAAATCATCGAAGAGTGCGAAATCGAGAGGGGTGAAATTTACACTATAAACCCTATAGGCTATAAGCGAATCGCCATACCCTCTGGACGCTTTAACATCATCTAGACAACAGAGGTGATTTATAGTAAACTAGATCCCAGTTACGCACACAAATCGGTCTTGCTTCTACAAGGATCGATACCATGCAATAAATAAGGAGACGAAACGATGGCTTCTGCCAAGAAAATAACTGCTAATCTAAAAATGAAAATTCCAGCCGGTAAAGCCAGTGCAGCGCCACCTGTTGGATCAACACTCGGCCAGTACGGCGTTAACATGATGGACTTTATTCAGCCATTCAATGACGCAACCCGAGAGCTACAAGGTATCGTCACTGCACACATCACCATTTACGATGATCGTACGATGGCATTTCGTGTCGTCTCTCAGCCAACAGACGATCTAATCCGTGCAAAGCTAAATATCCAAAAAGGGTCAGGCAAACCTAATAGCGAGAAACTACCTCAGAAACTTTCTGATCAGCAACTTACTGAAATTGCCGAGATTAAAGCTGCTGATATGAACACAGATGATATCGATGCCGTTAAGAAAATGGTCGCCGGCACCGCCCGCAGCATGGGTATTGAACTACAGTAACAATTAATTTGTGGGAGAGCGCATTTGCTCGCACGCACCACGAAAGGAGCCAATTATGGCAAAAGCGAAGAAAGAAGACGTAGCAGAAGTAAAAGAGGAGATAATCGATGGGCCTACTGAAGAAGTTAGTACAACTCCGAACGAAGCAGATAATAAAGAACAAGTAAAAGAAGCAAAAACTGCTAAAGCCGGCAAGCGAAGCGCCAAAGCGCTCAAAGAAGCTGAAGAATTAGCAGAAAAAGAAGAGCGTAAAGCAGCTGCAAAGACAGAAGAAGATGCAGCTCCTGTTGCTGGCCCTGCTCCTAAAACACGAAGCTTGCTCGAGCGACGTGGTAAAAAATATCGTGAAGCACACAAAGTAATCGAAGCCGATAAGCTCTACAGCCTAGAAGAAGCAACGGCGCTTGTTCCTAAAATCAGCACCACTAAATTTGATGGTTCGGTAGAACTTCATATTCGTCTCGGTGTTGATCCACGCCAGGCCGACCAAAACATCCGACAGACTCTCGTACTTCCACACGGCTCAGGCAAAACAGTACGTATCGCAGTCTTTGCTGAAGCAGATCAGCATGCGGATGCCAAGAAAGCTGGCGCTGACGTTGTCGGAGCAGAAGAATTTCTTCAGCAGCTCGATAAAGAAAAGATCGACTTCGATGTTCTTATCGCAACTCCGTCGCTCATGGCTAAACTCGGTAAGTACGCGCGCTTGCTCGGACCAAAAGGGCTCATGCCTAACCCAAAGAGTGGTACCGTCACGAAAGATATCGCAAAAGCTGTTACTGAAGCTAAGGGTGGACGAGTTGAGTATCGCGTCGACAGCACCGGTATCGTTCACATCGCCATCGGCAAAGTTAGTTTCTCTGCTGAAAATCTTGTCAAAAATGCTGAGGCAGTCTTTGCATCTGTGCGTGCCGCAAAGCCGGCTAGCATCAAAGGCAACTATATGATTAGCGCTCATTTGACGACGACAATGGGTCCAAGCTTACCGCTTAGCATCTAGTCGTTTTCATCAACTAGACCGCCCATGATCACTCTAGGGCGGTTTTTTTGTATGGCAATAATAAATACAACGTACTTATGGTTGCCACTCTGTCAAATAGTGCGCTAAACTAGGTGGAAGCAAAAGGAGGACATTTTGGGGGTTTTTAGCAACATTCAGATTCGTCAGGCTATAGCTGATGACCATATAGTGTGTGTTCCGTTTGAAGAAAAACACGTCGCAGAGGCCAGTCTTGACCTCACGCTCGGCCATTACTACTACAAAGTAGAGGGCGAAAGTGCGCGACAAATTTATAACCCATTTGACCCTGAAGATGTCGAGCGATACTTCGATGGCCCTTACCAAGCAATGCCACACAAAGAATGGTGTCGCTTGAACGGCTACCGCGAAATGACCGGGATCCCTCCAGAGCATCCAATTATCGTACTCAAACCTGGAGAAAGAATACTCGCGCACACTCATGAATTTGTCGGCATTCGCACGCCTGGAGCATCTGAACTAAAAAGCCGCAGTAGCTGGGGTCGAAACGGCCTAGCAGTATGTTTTGACGCCGGCTGGGTCGATCCAGGCTATGTGAATAGATTAACTCTCGAGCTGTACAACTTAAATCAGCACGAATCTATTGTTGTGCCTGTCGGTGAGCGCATCGTTCAGATGATTTTCCACGACACGGGTGAGATCGAGGGACACTATGGCGATGGTCGCGATGGGTTCAGCGGAAAGTACCAACTTGGCTCCGATCTCGAGACAATTATTCGTACCTGGACTCCAGACCAAATGCTACCAAAAGCCTATAAGGACTCCCGAGAACTGCCGAAGCCAATTGACGGAGTGTCACTATGAGCGCACCTTCTAAACATAGCGATTTCACTCGTAGTCGAGGCAAATACATTGTCTTTAACGGCATAGAGGGCTCCGGCAAAGACACACAAATTCAATTACTCGCCGAACAGTTACGCCGCCGTGGCATTCCGGTACATGTCACCCGTGAACCTGGTGGTGCCGATCTTACGGCTCGGCGATTACGAAGGATTACGCAGGATCCGACATATCATGTCAACACGAAAACTGAAGTATTGCTGTACAACGCGGCTCGCTCACAAGCACTTGAAATTACTCGAGATCTTATTAGTCGAGGAGTGTGGGTCATTAGTAACTACAACTACCTTATGACTTTGGCGGTGCAGTACTATGCAAGAAACGAAGGCATCAAGTACGAAGACATTAACGCGATCTGTGAATTCGCAGTCGGAGATATGGAAGCTGATATTCCAATCCTTCTAGACCTGCCAGCAGAAGTCGGGCACAAGCGCAAAGAAGGCTACGGCGGTGGCGAAAGGTTCGATAACCTAAAAGCTGAGTTCTTAAGTAAGATTCGAGAAGGACTTAAACACGAAGCAGAGAAACGCGGACATATCTTAGTTAATGCAAATCAATCAGTCGATGAAGTTAAAACTAGTGTCTGGGAGGCGGTTGAGCCATTTGTTAACGGTACTGCACCGAAACACCCGCCTGCGTACCGAATCGAAGCGGTCAAGGTCAGCGACGTTATTGCGGAGAAGAAAATCCCGCAGGTTACGAGTAACCAAGAATCAGCCAAGTCACGCAAGCCTTTTGTCACAAAAAAAGAAGGCGAATCGACAAAGATTACAGCAGCCGGCAAGGAATGGCTGAAGGACAGACTCACGAATACAGATGGAAATGTATACGTATTTAATGAGAACATAAGCCCCATTACTGTCGCAGCGGCAATGGCGCGACTGAGTCGACGTGGTGACGACATGCGAGTGACCCTCCTCGATGAGTTCGCTGACATGGACACCAAGGATGATGAGCTACTTCACCGAGTGATTACGGCATATGGCGATGACTCTGTTCAGCAACTTGTAGGTCTGCACTTTGTAGTCGAGTCAGCAAGCAACCTGTTAACTAAAAAACTAGAATGGGGAAGACTTGCAAGCTATCTTGAACAATCTACCCGCTACATATATTTCGACCAGAAAGACGAGCGAGGAAATTTCAAGTACTTTACTCCTAAAACACTCGATGCCGCAATGGCCAAGCAATACGAAACGACAATGGACACCATTTTTGAGAAGTACTCAAAAATGGTGCACGATTTAACTGAGTACGTTCAGAAACACTCCAATGTTCCCGAAGCTGAGCGAGACGGGGCATGGCGAAATGCCTGTCGTGCACAAGCATGCGACGCAGTTCGCAATGTACTGCCTGTTGCAACAAAGGCAACAGTTGGCATCTTTGCAAGTGCTCAAGCAGCCGAAAGCCTTATCATGCATCTGCAAAGCGACGAACTAGAGGAAGCACGTTATGTCGGTGATCAGATTCTTGCAGAAGCTCGAAAGGTTGTACCTGTGTTCCTGGAGCGTGCCGACCGTCCAGATAGAGGTGGCGCATGGGTCGCATACAAATCCGAAACCAACAAGGCCGTCCGCGAAGTGGCTAAAAAACTTCAGACAGGCTACAGTGCAGACCGAGAAGCAGTCACGCTTGTTGATGTTTGGCCTAAAAGTGAACTCGACCTGCTACCACACATGTTATTCGAACAAAGTGAATCATCTTTAAGTGAAATAGAAAAAGCACTTGAAAGCTGGTCGTATGAACAAAAAGTCGAAGCATTTACAACATATATTGGAAATCGTTTAAATCGACGACAACGACCTGGCAGAGCAATTGAGACAGCCCACTATAGCTGGGAGCTCATCTGTGACTACGGCATATTCCGCGACCTTCAGAGGCATCGTATGGTAGATGCAATGGAATGGCAGCAACTTAGCCCTCGTTACGGCTACGATGTCCCAGAGCTTGTTGATGAAGCAGGCCTAACCGATGCGTTTCAGGAATGCTTTGATATTAGCCTCGGTCTTCATAGTGCCTTGCAGGCAAAGGGGTACGAGCTAGAAGCGCAATACGCCACACTGCTCGGCCACAAAATGCGCTGGAAGGTTATGTACAATGCACGGGAAGCATTTCACCTACATGAACTGCGCACTACCCCACAAGGGCATCCAGGCTATCGTAAACTTGTTCGCGAAATGCATGAAAAGCTAGCCGAGCACCATCCGCTCCTTGCCGAAGCTATGAAGTTCGTAAACCAAGATGAAGACCCAGCCCTAACGCGTCTGGCGGCTGAAAGATACACGCAATGGAAACTGTCAAGAAAACCACGCAAACAGCAGTAGCTAAGCTATCCAAGTCTTCACGCTCACTTCACGAAATGATTCATGAGCGAGTAATGGAATCACTTACGCATTCAACTGGAGAGCTAGTCGTTGCACTCGTTGCAAACACCCGTGTGCTAGAGCCTCAGTTCAGAATGTTAACCGGACGAATCTCCGAGGGTGTATTACCTGCAAAGAAATCACCACAAATAGTAATCCCCACAGATGGAGTTGTTGGGTGCTATACAAGTCAAACAGTGACGGGTGGAAATATGATGGGGGGCAGATGTTGGCAGGCAAAAAGCATGGATATAACTTCAACAAACAAACAGGCATTGACCTTCGACGTTGATGAAGTGCACTACCTGCGAGAGGGTACATTTAACGCACGAGCAGACAAGCTTCATCGAGTGTCTCTAATCATAGGCAATAGCGCCTGTGAGGAATGGGTTTACTGGCAGAAACAAGTCTGGTGCGATCTACCAATATACGCTGATGCAATGCCCCTGGAAGCAGTCGACGGATTTCGATACTATGCTGACGCTGAACTTAGTTTTTTGTTTCGAGAAGATAAACAGAGGGTTTGAGTAGGGGAAGAGGTAGGTTGGGTGGCTGGTCGGATGATTTCGTGTGTGCGTTTTTTATGCGCGCTTGAACACGATACATCCGACCAGCCAAACCCTGAACTCTCAGAACATCTGCGGTCGGGTGCCGTGGTTCATCTTGTTGATGATTGCCTGGAAGTTGCGCTCCTGGCGAGCCAGCCGTTGCTCAAGGTGCTGTCGAACTTCGTCTGAATGTGGAACCTGCAGCTTGTAGCGGATCTTGTCCATCGCCTTTTCTAGAAGCCGAAGTTCACACGCCAGACGAGCCCGTCGATCGTCATAGCGGACGGTCCCCGTCATGACGTCATCGTCGATGTCCATACTTGCAACTGCTACCATTTTCTCTCCCCCTTTGGGTGTTGTTGGAAGGTGCGCTGCCGACAGCAGGAATGCCGTCAACAGTTATATTTGGAAACATAGTGCCTCCATGGATACAGTCTTCTTCACATAAAACTGTACTGCATTGAAGCAATATAAAAACCGAGCGGATTTTGTGATCTTCGCTCGGTTTATCTTTTTTGACTTGTCAGAAGATCACATTGCACGCACAAGCACGAGTCCCACGAGGAGCTCGAAACGTGTGATAATCTGTGTGCTGAGTGATCTCATAGCATTAGTTTATACGCCGCCCGCACATACTCTGTCAACACTTTCTAAGTAGCAAACAACTTGACATATCCTCAGGTCGTCGTAGTATAGACGCTATGAGTCAACAGATAATCGTTATCAATATTCTTCCGCACACATGCGGCTGATGTTGGTTTGATTTCGATACTTACACCTCTCAGCCACGAGAGGTTTTTTATTTCAATCTAAACAAAGGCACATAATGCAAAGCTCGGATCCACTATACAACGTCGTACACGTTTCACCCCTTGAAAAGGCCGCACACTTAAGTCGCAAAACTAATAACGATGTGTACTTGAAACGAGAGGACACACAAATAGTTCACTCGTTCAAAATTCGTGGCGCCTTCAATAGGATAGCCTCGCTCACTAGTTCCGAACTCGAAAAAGGCGTTATCTGTGCCAGTGCCGGCAACCATGCGCAAGGGGTAGCATTGAGCGCAAAATACTTTGGTACATCTGCCCTCGTTGTCATGCCTATGACCACACCAGAGATTAAGGTTCAAGCAGTACGAGAACTTGGTGCCGAAGTCGAGCTGCATGGAGACAATTATTCGGAAGCGGCAGACTACTGTATGCAACGAATCAAACAAACTGGACGCGTGTTTATTCACCCATTTGACGATCCACTCGTAATTGAGGGTCAGGGCACTATCGGACTAGAAATACTCGAACAATGCGATAACGTCGACATGGTATTCGTTCCAGTTGGTGGAGGCGGGCTAATCGCTGGTGTTGCGCGAGCGATTAAGGAAGCGCAACCTCATGTGCAAATAATCGGCGTGGAGCCGGAGGACAGCGCTGCCATGGGTCGCTCTTTGGCTGAACAAAAACGCGTGAATCTAAGCCATGTTGGCGTGTTTGCTGACGGAGTCGCAGTTCGTCAGGTCGGGGTCGAACCATTCGCGATTGCTCAAAAATACGTCGACAAAATGATCACAGTCACTAATGATGAAATTTGTGATGCAATAAAAACAATCTATCAAGAGAATCGCTCACTGGTCGAGCCGGCGGGCGCACTGGCAGTAGCCGGCTTCAAAAAGTTGTCGACCACTATTCATGGCGCGCATGTTGTGTGCATTAATTCTGGCGCGAATATGAGCTTTGAAAAGTTACAATATATTGCAGAGCGAACCTTGATTGGTTCAGGCAGGGAAAAACTCTTTGCGATTTCGTTACCTGAGACGGCGGGTGCATTAATGACGCTTTGTCGTGATGTAATTCAGCATCACAGCATAACAGAGTTTGGCTACAGGCTTCAGAAGCGCAATCAAGCGACTATTCTTGTCGGGATAAGTGTATCCGATACTCAAGATGCTATCGATTTCTGCACCAATTTGGCGTCACATGGATATAGCTTTACCGACCTTACTGACGATGACGTCACAAAAGAACATATACGACATATGGTTGGTGGCGTAAGTCCAGAAGCAGTAAACGAGACAATATATAGTGTCGAGCTGCCGGAACGGCCGGGCGCGCTAGTTGATTTACTTACTGATTCTGGATCACATCTAAATATCTCACTCTTTCATTATCGAAACCTTGGCGGGGATACCGGCAGAGTCCTTATCGGTTTTGAAAGTCAGCAAGATATGTCCGATCAATTGCGCAATTTTGATCCGCAAAAAGTTAGCGATCTTCCAAGCGTGAAGACGTTTCTTATTCCGTAGGCGGCAGAAGAACTGGTGCGCGAGATTGGCTATCGTTCTTTTCCGCGTACATGCTTTTATCGGCAAGCTCCTTGATGACGTCAATATCGCCACCATAGGAGCGAAGTTCAGCCACCGCAAAAGGCACTATACCGATACTTGCGCTGAATCGTATTCGCGAGCCATCTTCTAAATCTATGATTAATTTAGAATTGATACGTCGCTTAAGTCGTTGATGGAGCAGAGGTATATCAACATCTCCACCGATGCTATATAAGATAAAGAACTCATCACCACCCACTCTAGCTACAAAGTCATCAGAATCATCACGATCACGAATGACTTTTCGAAGATTTTCACTCAGTTTAATCAGTGCTCGATCACCGTTACCGTGCCCAAATGTATCATTTACAAGCTTAAATTTATCGATGTCTATTATGCCGACAATAGCAGTTGACTCATCAGACGCAGTCTCGAGGTACCTTGCAATATGAGCATCCGCTGAACGTCTATTAGGTAAACCCGTGAGCGCATCGTGCGTTGCATCATGTTGCATTTCCAGGCTCTGCGCTTGCCAGTAGAGAGCATTTCGATCCATTACATCTGCAGTGTAAATATCTCGCCGCGCCATGAAATTGACCAGCCCTGCCAAAGCCTCGGCATAATGCATACCCATTCCGGGTTCAAAATGTTTTCTATCTAGTGGTGTATTGCGTTCCATAGTATATTTCCTCTGCATTTCCCGAGGTACTACAATCACCACCATGAAGTATGTCTCGGTTTCGCTACTTGCTCGTCGTATTCCAAGCGACCATCTTGCGGAAGTACGAGTCAACGCTGACATGTAAAGTGCACTGATATAACCATGATTGTAGTTCAATGTCAATATATAGTTGACCTCAGTGGTGACTCTAGCGTATAATCGACTGGTATTTGCTGAAGACAAGAGCTGTGGAGACACTTAATTCGCTCTCTAGGTGAACTAATCTACATACGTGTATTTGGTTTATTCTTCGGCAGCGCAAGCGGGCCGATTTTTTTTGTCCCCATTAACAAATCACAATATCACTATAAGCAAGAGGTACCTTATGGCTATAAGTCGTGAGAAAAAATCAACGCTTGTCGATGAAATCGAGCAACTGCTCGCCACTTCAAAGATGACCGTTGCGGCTGCTTACCAAGGTTTAAGCGTTAAGGAAATGCAAGAACTACGTAAGCTCGCCAAAGAATCTGGCACCACTATCAAGGTGACCAAAAACCGCCTCGTACGACTTGCAGCGAGTCGCGTTGAAAACATCAAAGATGTTGACACCAGCGCACTTGCCGGACAGCTCGTTTACGCATTCAATGCGGAAGACGAAGTGACTCCAGCACAAACGCTTGCAGGTTTTGCTAAAACCCATCCAAACCTACAGTTTGTAGGCGCTATAACCGGCGACGGCACCTTTATTGGCGCCGAAGACGTCAAAGCCCTTGCAAGCCTACCAAGCAAAGAACAATTGCGTGGAATGTTGGTGGGTACGATTGCGGCGCCACTCAGTGGTTTCGTAAACGTAATGGCTGGAAATGTACGTGGCGTACTAAATGTATTAACTGCACGAGCTGAAGCGCTCGAGCAATAAGGAGAAATCACATGGCAGACGAAGACAAGAAAGTGGAAACACCGAAAGAGTTTGAAAAACTCGTAGCAGAACTCGACAAACTAAGTGCGCTTGAAATCAGCAAATTTGTAAAATTCCTCGAAGAGTACTGGGGCGTTAGCGCTGCAGCACCAGCTGTAGCAGTTGCCGCAGCTCCAGCAGCAGGCGACGACGCAGCAGCAGCTGACGAAAAGAGCGAATTTGACGTCATCCTTAAGGATGCCGGCGCACAGAAAGTTGCAGTCATCAAGGCTGTAAAAGAGATCACAGGTCTTGGACTTGGTGAAGCTAAAGCTATCGTTGATGGCGCACCAAAGCCAGTACTTGAAAAGGCTAAAAAAGAAGACGCTGAAAGTGCACAGAAGGCTTTGGAAGAAGCTGGCGCTACAGTCGAACTTGCCTAATAGCTTCTCGATACACAATTAAACCCGCAGCCATAACGCTGCGGGTTTTTTATTTCATTGTTGTCGCGAATTAATGTTGTACTGCTTGATGCCGACTAAAGTGCCTCGAGGCCAACGAGCACAACCGTTACCCATGTTGGACCATGTATGCCATTGGAGGCAGCTGATGTTACAACATTTGCACCGTTAGGAACCTTGATGTAGTTCGAGCATTTGTATATATAACCGGCTTGTGTGGCCGTGTAGTTGACATAAGATTTACCGCCACTAACTTTGTCGTGGATACCAACCGTAACAACTCCTGAGCCCTTAAATGACGCGCAACCTCGCATATATTTGCCATTATACTGAGATGGTACTGCGCTGTTAGCCGAGTAAGCCACGACGTTACTACCGTCGGATGTCTTAGGGCAGGATAAACTCCATGTGTTCTTGTTTATCGTGGTGTCTTTAAATATCGAGCCCTTGCACGATGCAGTATTGGGTTGCTGTAATCCTAGGGTCCAACCATCTACAGTCGATGAACGAGTATAGCTAATAGCATATGTCTTATAGAGCAAAAAGCCACTAAGGACGACTACCGCGAACGCAAACAATGCTACGACCTTTGTTTTACGCTGCCAACGAGCAAACTTCAGTACATTTGAACGGTTAATATTCTTGTGATAGCTTTTTGATACTTTTTTTGCCATTTTTGTTTTCCATTTATGGTTACTTAATATATAGCGTAGTTTATTTATTCAAGCAATACAATATATCTTTACAGAACTAAGCATTAGGTTTTAACTAATGCTAATGGCTTCACCTAAGCAGTTGCACCAACCAATAAATTCTAATTTTTTCGTTCACTAATCAGAACTCGTAGACGATTGTTCATAGTCGGAGTTTTGATATTTATAGCTATTTTAGGAATAGTTTACAGCTCAACGCGCGCTGCTAGTCGGCAAAGCGTCCGCTTCAGTCTCAGTGATAGTAGCACTGATTCAGGGTTCGCCTTTGGCTGCACGAGCATATCTGGTACATGCATGCCAAAAGGCGACATCGCTGGTTGGAAACAAATTTTTAGTGATGATTTCACTACAGATGTCCCCACTGGGAATTTTCCTAAAGCAGTAGCAAGTAAATGGTTCGCCTATCCTGATGGCTGGAAAGATACGAGTGGCAAGGGAACATACTATCCATCCAAAGTACTGTCACAACATAACGGAGTCTTGGATTTCTTTATACATTCGGAGAACGGCGTACACATGGTTTCAGCACCAGAACCGATCTTAGCGAGTGGAACTCATGATTACGGCGTCGGACTAACTGCCGGAAGATACGAAGTGCGCGCTAAAGCTGATAGCATTGCATGCTACAAACGAGCTTGGATGCTTTGGCCCGATAGCGGTGTTTGGCCACGTGATGGCGAGATAGATTTTCCTGAAGGCAATCTAACAAGCGGTAGCGTATCTATGTTCATGCATAATCAAAACGGCACAAGTGGATCAGACCAACAGCAAGGCTCAATCGCAATAGACCAGACGCAGTGGCACACGTACACCATGGAGTGGCGACCAGACACATCCAACCTCAAAGCCTGGGTCGACGGCACGCAAATTGCAAACTTTACTACTAGAGTTCCAAATACTCCCATGCATTACGTTATGCAAACTGAAACTAGCTTGGACGGCTGTACGCCAGCCGATACGGCACAAGGACACATTCTGGTAGATTGGTTTACTGCCTATAAGCCTTTATAGCGCACTAGATATAGCGTTATCAGATATAACTAGCACACCAAACTGGGGATAACTTTTTGACAACAGTCGCTACTTCTGCTAGGCTTTGCCCAGAACATCACTCTA
>CAZNVG010000031.1:0-4369 GCA_964576475.1 uncultured Candidatus Saccharibacteria bacterium
TTGCCGAGGATTTGTTTGAGGGTGATTGTTTAGATAGCGCATGTGTTTCTCTACAAAGGGTATAAGTTTGTCTGGGTGTAATACTGCATCAGCACTGTAACTAGGGCCTGTATTGTAGGATATGTCTTGCTCTATAAGCATCAACTCGGCACGCACAGCGACACCCTCTTCTGATGCGAAGAGGTTGGTTTTTTTAATAGTAGCCATGACTAAACTACCTTAGCCTTCTTGGGCTTTTTCTGCTCTTTACGACCTTTATCTTTGGACATATGTTTCCTTTCGGTCGGTTACCGACCATTGCCTCAAGGGGCTTCATCGCTTATATAAGCTGTCTAGTTACCAGTATACTCCTCTGGAGACCGTTATGCTAATCTCTTGACATGCACTAACTTTGTGGTTATGGTATGCACTATGAACTATGTATTAAATATACATTCGACACAGCGCCGTATTCGCCAAATTTGGGGCGATAGATTACGCGTGCGCTAAAAGACACTTGCAAACTACATCAATCCCCCTAGTAAAACAGGGGGATTTTTAATTACTCACATAAGGAAAAAACTATGGAAGAAATACACTACGAAATATTCGATATAGCCAACAACAACCACAAAGCAGCAGCGAATTTACTACAAACATGGACAGCATCGGAACATATGATTCCACTCAGTTTCCAGAAAATTTCATCACACCTTTTAGGCGTGCTTGCCTTCACGGGCAATGACAATGAGGTACTTGGCTATAGAGCAGTAACGGAGTCTTACGACAACGGAAACTGGCTTGAAATTGGCGGTATCGTCATCAATCCCGCTAAACGAGGTAGAGGCTTGGGCCAAATGGTTGCGAACAAACAGTTTCGATTAGCGAAAGAAACATACCCATCATCAAACTTTGTTATTTTCGCAAATCCTACGAGCATTCGAATTTCTCAGAATCAAGGTTTTGAAGTTGTGTCGAGCTTATCAGACGTTCCAAGCGAAGCACTTGATCTGTGCAAACAGGAGTGCAAACAGTTCGCGTCTGCATGTAGTATGGGAAGAATTTGTTGTGATGAAATACTTGTTTATCGTCAGAAATAAATAGGCCGCATAGCGTTTCGATCAACGAGTCGATCAATTCTATGCGGCGATATTCATCAGGTTCGCCGTGCGAGTCGAGCGGTTTTTGTTTTTTAGTCCGCTCGACTCGCACTCTCGTGAACACTCAGGCCTCCTCAGTCTTTCGAGCCTGTACGGCAAGCTTTAGTTTCTTGAAATGAAGCAACAGCATCAGGAGCAGAAATCCCACATCGATGCTGAAAAGAAGCTTCAAAAAACTCGATTCCACCAGCATGGTAACGCGAATCATACAGGCCGCGCTTGCTGCCGAAAGAAGAACCAGTGACGGAGTCGACTTGTATGAAGCATTCTGTAGCTGTACTGCACTGATTCTTATTGCAAGTCTCAGTGTCAGATACCCCAAGATTGCCAGCAGACCTACTAGCAACGCAGATGACATCTCCATCAGCTCACTCTCCTTGTGTTTCTTGGATGTCTGTTTCCTTTGCAGCGAGCTGCTCTGCACCTTCTGACTTTCGACGTCGATAGGTACTACGTACCGCCATGACGCCATGGTAGCCGTGATACAGCACGCCGCCGAGCACCATTCCTGGAATAGAAATGTTGCCTGCAAACATCCGCACAATTGCTGCGAACAGAGCGATATCGCACACGACCAGCACCACGTACTGAAGCATTCCGCTCAGTGAGCCGTTTTCACGTTGCCACTTGTTGATGTCACTTGCCTTACCCGTGCAGAAAAAGCTCAATCCGATCATGAGAATCAGTAGCGCAATCTGCGATTCATTCATTAAAGTACCTCCCGACCACGTGTCGAAATCGTATACGCCGACCTGACGAATGAAGTATTTATACTACAAAATATTCATAAAAGCAAAAACCCGACATATGAATGTCGGGTACTTACTTGGTGGAGCTGCCGGGTACTGCCCCCGGGTCCGCCGGTTCACGTCGTTGGACGTCTACAGGTATAGGTCATTTATTGTGTCTTATAAAACGGGTGGACAAATGACCAAAGCGCCGTTTTAGCAACCCTATAGTCTTAGCACGAGCACTATGGGTCATAGAGTCGTGAGCAGTCAGATGATATGAGACCAGACACTCGTATCTGAAGTCCAAGTGAAGGCCGCAGTAGTTCTTAGGCTACTGCTGTTGCGAAAGTCTGAGGAACAAAAGCTGCTACGAAAGCTTCTTTTGCTGCAACAAAACGATCACGAAGTGATGTTTTTGCATCTACTTGTAAGTGCCCTATAACGCTGAGCAAGCGACCTGCTGTACCAACTTGTGAAAATCCAACGTCGAGCTTAAAATTCAGCCCCATCTCGCTTATGATACAAGGTTTCGTTGTATTTCGCAATAGATGTCTTACGCCGGCAATACTTCGTGCAATATCTTCTTGGGTTGTCTGTAGAAGATATTGAAGAGTAAGCCTCCGGCTATGATCGTGGCGCCACCAACCATTACTGGAACACTAATACCGAGCGTGGCGACATAGCCACTGATTATCGCAGGAATCGACTGAGCTAATGCCTGCACACTTGCATCAATACCGAGCACCTCGCCCTGCATCTCAGGTCCAACAGATTTGCTTACCAGTGCAGTTGAGTTTGCCAAGGTGAGTCCGTTGAAGATTGCGATGAACGGCGCCACCATGAGTAGCTGCGCTGTGTTGTGCGGAAACAACTGTAAAAAGAGTGCGATTCCTGTACCAAACAAACTCACTCGCAAAATCGTACTATTCTTAAACCGTGATAGTAGCGGAGTTAAAGTTGCCTGGCTAATCGCAATCCATATACCGATGTATGCAAAGAAGTCGCCGACATTATTTTGTTTGAAACCTAGTTTCTGTATGAGCAGAATTTGAAAGAACGTCGTAAAGAAGGTGAATCCACCCCAGTAGAGGAAGTTTGATCCAAACACAACCCTCAACCCAGGGCTCAATGCCGCTTTTTTAATGTTCTGTAGTGATTGGCCCCATAAAAGTTTCAGTTTGTCATTGATATGTTTATGTGTCTCAGGCAATAACGTCAGGACGAGCACCATATTGATGGCGCTTAGTATCGCAGTAAACCAAAATGGCGTAGCAGTATCGAACCAGCTCGGCGTATTAAACAGTCCGAAGAAACTAACACCGCCAGCTGCAAGTCGTGCTCCGAGATACGGACCAAGCACAAAACCTAGTCCAAAGCAGGCACCTATGAGACCAAAGTTTCGCGTTCGATGCTCCTTGCTGCTAACGTCTGCTACGACTGCACGAGCAACACTGATGTTTCCACCGGTAACACCATCAAATCCACGAGCAAAGAACAACAGTGGAATATTTTTTGTCAGAATAGCAATTGCAAAGAGAACGTATCCCAACGCCGTGCCCGCCAAACTAAAGCCAAGTACTTTCTTTCGTCCAAATCTATCAGAAAGTTGTCCTAGAATTGGCGTTGCGAAAAACTGCATGAGCGGATAGATTGCTGTCAACCATCCAAGCATTATAAGTGAACCGTTGTAGCTGTAGCCTGCAGGTTGAAATATTTTGAAAATCAGCTGAGGCAAAACCGGTATCAATATCCCTACGCCTAAAACGTCTAGAAATACCGTGAACAACACAATTGGCAACGCCTTGCCTTCTAGTTTTGATTCTTTCTTAGCCAAACTTTTGTCCTTTCAATTTTGCAAATTCGTCTCAACTATACCACTTCTTTACTATTTCAGAAATCTGCGCCTTACCATCGCTGATCAGGTCTTCTGGGCTATGTTCAGTTTTGTTAAATCCATGCACAAAGACATGCTCAATATCAGTGATACCAGCAAATTTGAGATTCGCATCAAGCATATCGGTAACGTAGTCATTAACTCCAGGGCTTGTATTGCCGCCGCTCGTCATGATGATCAATGCCTTTTTGCCAGACAACAGTGGCTTTGGGCCTTCAGCTGTAAACTCGAAAGCTCGACCAGGAATCCATACCTGATCCATCCATGCTTTGATAGCACCCGGTGCATCAAAGTTCCATATAGGAAATGAGAGTACAAGATAGTCCGCACTCTGCAGATCATCAAATGCCTTACCGCCGTCATTTAATGGCAGTAGTGATGGCTGGTTTGCTACCAAGTCAGTATCGATTACTTCTGTTTTGTCCTTTACAGACTCAACAAAGAACTCCTTAAGCTCTTTACTATAGCTTCCCTCTCGCGGCGAAAAGTGAACGTTTAATGTTTTAGTCATAACACCTCCTTGTGTCTGTTTTAGCTTTTTGCTATACTTTGTATAGTAACTAAACAAGGTATAGTTTGTAAAGTAACTTTACGAAATATAGTAA
>CAZNVG010000031.1:4469-11481 GCA_964576475.1 uncultured Candidatus Saccharibacteria bacterium
AGTGGGTATATTGACCTTACGCTAATTCTGTGCTACAATGTGTTCTAATTGTTTTTAGTGAAGTTTGGCATTGATCTCCGTCGCCAGTTCATCACTGACGGACGATTACAATATCACTACGAACGCTCTCTTATTTGAATTGAAGCTGTTCTAAACCAAAAGGAAATATTTTGAATTACAAACCACGCACCAAGCGAAGTGCTTTTGCGAGCGCTAAATCACCGAACGCACGAAACCGATCATACGGAGGCGCACCACGAAATCGCGGTCCTGCCAAACAACGTATCAACATGTCAAAGTTTATTAAAACTGCCGTCGTGCCTGATATTGAGAAGCCGTACACTCCTGTACATAACTTTTCGGATTTTGCTCTAAACGCAAAGATCCACGAAAACCTCGCAGCACTTGGCTATCTACAACCAACACCTATCCAGGATCAAGCAATACCCGCCGGCTTGGCTGGCAACGATGTGCTGGGGCTCGCTAATACCGGCACCGGCAAAACTGCGGCTTTTCTCCTACCTCTCATTGAAAAGGTACTAGCCAACTACGACCACGAGACTGTGCTCATACTTGCACCAACTCGTGAGCTTGCACAACAAATAGAGATGGAGCTGAAAGGATTCGCCAAGAATCTTCGTATCGGCAGTGCTACGGTCATCGGTGGCGCATCTATCGGTCCACAGTTAGCACTTCTGCGACGTAACCCTCACTTTGTGATTGGTACACCAGGACGTGTGCGCGACATGATCAATCGTGGCGCCCTAAACCTATCTAAGTTCAACAATATCGTGCTTGATGAAGTAGACCGCATGCTTGACATGGGATTCGTAAACGAAATCAAGCAGGTTTTGTCTGAGATGCCATCAGAACGACAATCACTGTTCTTCTCTGCAACTATTTCACGCGACATCGAACAGCTTATAAATGGCTTTTTGGTTAATCCTGTGAAGATCAGCGTTAGCAACGGCGAAACAACCGACTCCGTCAACCAAGACGTAGTACGTGTAACAGGCGATCAACGCAAAATCGACGTACTTCACGATCTTCTTATTAAAGAAGAAATGAAGCGCGTTCTTGTGTTCGGAGAAACAAAGTTTGGCGTTGAAAGACTAGCCAAGGAACTTAATACTCGTGGCTTCAAAGCAGAATCGATCCACGGCAACAAATCGCAAGGACAACGATCTCGTGCAATAGACGCCTTTAAGTCTGATCGCGTTAATGTGCTCGTCGCAACTGACGTAGCAGCTCGCGGCATCGACATCAAAGACATCACACATGTGATTAACTACGATCTTCCAAACACTTATGATGACTACACGCATCGTATCGGTCGAACAGGTCGCGGCGGTAAAATCGGCCACGCCCTGACGTTCGTTGACTAAGTCAGCGTACAGATAACTGCAAAACGACCAGCAATCTGGTCGTTTTGTTTTTCACGAAAATGCGAAAAGTAGTGATGTGATTGAGCAACATCTGTCGTGGAAGCTTGCACATTAGAGTGCATAACGCCACTGGCGAAAAACTGATCACGAACATAACCAAACACGTCCATATGATAACCCTGCGATGATCGTTCAATATACCCTTGCCAGGCAGACTCGTGAAGTTGCACTGGATTATCGTTGAAATAACTTGCCTTGCGTATCGAAGGAGATATATACACGAGCAACTCGCCAGGTTTACTGTCGTACTTATCTACAAGATATTTGACGAGCTTCGCCGGCAAATCAGCGGCAGCTGCGTGCCAACCAATATGCGCCAACGCCAAAACATTATGCACAGAATCATAGACAATAACGCCATTACAATCAGCAATTGGAATGAGCAGGCCGACATGCTTGTCTGTGGTCACTAGAGCATCGCACAAAACCCACGTTGATTTGTCTCGAATATCAAGAGTGTCACTTGCTCGTACTTCACGAATAACATCATAGGTACGATTGGAGTCGTAGGTGATATAAATACCTGCAACCTGATTCTCAGCCAATCCTACCTTTGCAGTTAGTTGTGAGAGGTTTTCCGCTACCTTCTCATCAGTCTCGTCAACACCATACTTGACCGTGCCGTCCGCTGCGCTAGAAACTACTGCTCGAACACTGCTCGGAAAAAGTGTTGGTTGATCGGCAGTAATCATTGGCGCGCTGCCTCATACAAGTCATACCACTGCTGTAAACTCAAGGCCTGGGCACGAAGATTCGAATCTATGCCTGCACGACTACAAATATCTTCAGATGCTTGCTTATCAATATGCAGTCCGCCACTCAAACTTGAACGAAGTTTTTTGCGGCGTTCTGCAAAACCGGCTTTGACGAGCCTAAAGAAGGCTTTTGTATCAATGCCCGGAAACAATGGCTCAGGTCGTTTCTTCAGAATCAAAATCTGTGAGTCTACTTTTGGAGGAGGTGTAAATAACCGCGCCGGAACAACTAGGCCTAAACTTGGTTGATAGAACATTTGTGTTGTCACACTAAGTAATGACATGTCTCCTGGTGCTGCGGCAACTCGTTCGGCCACTTCTTTTTGTACGAGAACGCTTATTTGCTGTGGCGGATTGCCTGCTTCCGACAAGGTGCGAAGTAGATTGGATGTAAGGTAGTACGGAATATTTGCCGCAACCACATATGAATCATCCATAGAGTTTAAGTCGAATTGCAAAATATCTTCGTTAACAAGGATCAGCTGGTTGTTGGTTATGGCGGTTGCGAATCTCTTTTTAAGCTCATCGAATAGTCTTTGATCATACTCTACTGCGGTGACGATTGCTCCTCTATCCAGTAGTCGTTTCGTCAGTGTACCGAGCCCGGGGCCAACCTCAAGCACATGTGTTCCACGCTGAACAGCAACGGCGTCAGCAACTGCATCGAGACTTTGTTCATCATGCAGCCAATGCTGACCAAGCTGTTTAATGGTTTTCATAGATCGAGCAGTTTTAGACCGACAACTTCATCATGCGTACGAGTCATTGGCTCTTCAAAAGTTGTAATAAAGAACTCGCCCGTTCCGCCAATCTGGGCTTCCTTTATATGCCCAGAGAGCGTTTTGAAATCTTCACCAGAAAGTGCGCCATGCAAGTGAATAAATGGTTCACCTTCTACTATAGAGATATTTCCCTGTGCGCTGACAATTTCCATAGTTTCTTGAACCTTACGCCAGCCATATTCTTTCTGCTCGAGATGGTAATAGCCCATTTCAGCCCACTGGACTGCTCCTAGTCCTTGTATCCATGCAGAAGCGACACTGTGCTGTTTTGCAAAATTGATAAGTGACTCAATTAGCAGTTCGTCCTTTGCGAGTCTGAGGAGATAGCCGTTGGTTACTTTTCTAACATTCATGTATGTAAGTATAGCCTAGTAGGAATTATGCGATAGGAAATAATTCCATGCACCACAAGGTGTTTTATAACGACCCGCAATATATCCAAGTCCCCATGTTATCTGTGTCGCAGGGTTTGTCATATAGTCCGCACCCGCAGACGCCATCTTACTTGCTGGCAATGATTGCGGAATACCATAGGCGCCACTCGAAGGGTTCCCTGCGTTCACCCTCCAACCTGATTCTCTAGTCCATAGTTGGAATAGACATGTCCACTCAGCACCAGTCCAGCCCTTTTGCGCTGCAAGTTTTTCACCAATTCCGACAGCGTCGCCACTCGTGATAACTTTATTACCCTTTGTAACAACTTGTTTGACTGGCTGTTCGGTTACAACCTCGCCCAATTTTGTTCGACCAGTTTCTTTGTCGTTAGTCATTTGCATCTCATAAGTAACGACTTTCTTGCCGTTTTTTCCAGGTTTGTCGATGCGATTTTGGCCGAGCGGAAGATCATTATCTGTAATCGTCTCTATGGGAAAAGCCACCGTTTCTTCAACAGTAGCTATCTTCGTACCTTTGCGTGCAACAAATACTTTTGCACCATCTACAAGCGGCGTATCGAGACTAGGCGATAATTCATCGTCAGGCTGATATTCAATATTTTTTTCCTTGAGCAGTTCTCCGACCGTTGCTTTTTGGGTGTGGAATGGCGCGTCCGTACCGTACAGGTTCACAGTAACCGCCTTCGCTCTTTTGATAGTCAACAACTCACCGACCGCACCTGTGCTTACGATGTCACTGATTTGGCTAAGCTTGAACTCATCCTCAGGAACTATCGCTACACCAGCAGATTCGGCAATCTTGCGTGGACTTTGATATGCGGTCATTCGAACAAAGCGTTTACCGCCATCCTCTATCATGACGGGACGAGCACGATACACATTAATACTAAACGAGTCATCAAGAATCTGCGTGTCTAGGGCTGGCTCCACAATGTCATCAGTACCTACACGAACCTGAGCCTTTTCCAGCACATCTCCGACTGTCGTCACATCTGTCGGCATACTACGAGTTAATCCGTCGGCATAAATAGTCACGAGTCTTGTCTGTGCGTTAACTCGTGAGAGCGGAACTATGAGTGATGCGATGATAATACAAACAGCGGTCAGCTTCAGTACTGAGCGTTTGAGGTCAAGTAACCGTGTTCGTATACCCTCTATAATTGTATGCATAAATGGTTGGTGGCAGAACTGGACTACACGGGTGGGCGTTGTAATCCCTCTACCTCATCACTCTCTGGGCCGCCAAAAATAGCGACAGTGATGTGCTCATTGTAGCTAAATACGACCCAATCAACAAGCTTAAGCACTATACTTTTGATAGTCTTGCAAGATTGTTTTCACCAAATCTGAGGTGTTGGTCGGCAGTTTATTGAGCGAAAACCATTCTGCTTCAAGAATTTCCTTGCGATCAATCTGCACCGCAGGCGACTCGATTTTTGCGGCGTAAGCCACGTAGTTGAAATACAATCGTTTCGTGCGAGTGTTTTTGCCTTCTGAGAATTTCTTCAGCCTATCTGGAGATAGATAGATAGACACCTCTTCCCCCACCTCTCTTATTGCGCCGTCAACCGGATCCTCGTTTTTCTTAACACCACCACCAGGTAATGACCATCGCTGCGTACCAAGTCTTCCGCGCACCATAAGAACTTTTCCATTGTGTTCAAGCACTACTCGTGTACGCAGCGTACCGTGCAGCAACAGATCGAGAAATGGTTTTCCTACGATTGACGCAAATCTACTTACTGGAGCGTGAACCATTTTATAATTTCTCCAGTGGTGCGAACGCGATGTTAAGTTTCTTGCGACCACCTTTAGCAAACTCAATCGTAGCAACATCGTCGTCCAGTTCAGTTACGCGTCCGACACCAAATAGGCTATGCCGCACTCGATCACCGACAGAAACTGATACGGCTACCACTTCGTCCGTAAACGGTTCATAGCTTGGACTATCAAATGTAGTGGTGCTTGGCGCGAAAGATTGAGCTAACGAGGAGGTGAGCACGTCGCCACCAAGTTCGCTCAGAAAACGAGATGGCGGATTATGTTGCATGCCGCCGTATAGTAGCCGAGCATTTGCGTGAAGTAGGTAAAGCTCTTCCTTCGCCCGTGTCATTCCCACGTAGCACAAACGACGCTCCTCTTCCATTTCCGATTGATCATACAAAGCTCTTGAATGAGGAAATATTGATTCCTCCATACCACTCATGAACACAACAGGAAATTCTAGCCCCTTGGCAGCATGTAATGTCATAAGGGTCACCGCATCCTTACTCGTATCAAGGCCATCTAAATCCGATATGAGCGCAACTTCTTCTAAAAATCCAGCTAGCCCTAGATCCTCATACTCTGTTGCGACAGATATAAGCTCTTTGACGTTTTCTGCTCTCTCGGCACTTTGTGGAGTGCCGTCATCTAGATATTTCAGATAGTCTATGCGACGAATGAGCGCATCAACTAGTCCAGCGACATTTGTTTCAGAGCTTACATCTCGCAGACGATCGAACATCTCCGATAAACCACCCAGTGCGTTACGTGCCTTTGTGGTGAGTGCACTACATGCTTGCACCTGCTGCAAAGCCGTAGACAAACTCAGCCCTTCGTGCGCAGCCCATGTGAAGAAATTCTCCAAAGACTTAGCACCTATACCGCGAGAAGGTACATTGACGATACGAAGAAACCCAGCCCTATCGTCGGGTTGGAATATAACACGCAAATACGCAACCAAATCTTTGATCTCTTTGCGATCATAGAATCGCAGTCCGCCGACGATCTTGTACGGCACTCCATAACGAATAAACGATTCTTCTAGATTACGCGACTGTGCGTTCGTGCGATACAGTACTGCAAAGTCATTGTAGCCACGTATGAACGGCACGGCGGTCTTAATGACGCGTACGACGAACTCTCCCTCTTGCTGCTCAGATTGAACTTGCTCGATATGCACAGGCTTGCCACCGGTGTGCGCTGTCCATAGCTCTTTGTCGCTTCGCTGTTGGTTCTTGGTGATTATTGTATGCGCGGCGTCTAGAATTTCCTTAGTCGACCGATAGTTTTGCTCTAGTTTAATAACGGCTGTGTCGGGATAATCTTTTTCAAAGTTGAGAATATTCCGAAAATCAGCACCTCGCCAAGAATAGATCGACTGCCAGTCATCTCCAACAACACAAATGTTCTTATTCTTATTCGTGAGTAGTTTGATTAGTTTATACTGGGCAGCGTTTGTATCTTGGTACTCATCGATCATCACGTAACGGAATTGGTTGGCCCATTTTTCTCTTATGCTAGTGTGATTTTGTAGCATTTTAACTGTTCTGCCTATGAGATCATCAAAATCAAGCGCCTGGGCATTGCGCAACTCACGTTCATAGCCTGGGTAGACTCGAGCTGCGATCTTCTGTGCCGGCGCAGTCGCCATGCCATCGTACACATCCGGACTAATTAGTTCATTCTTTGCGCCGCTGATCAGTCCAGCGATTGCTCGAGCATTGAACTGTTTGTCATTAATCTTTTGTTCCTTCATGATTTGCTTTACAAGGCCGGTGCGATCAGCTTCATCGAATATCACGAAACTTCGACTTAATCCTATGTTTTCTGCCTCTTGCCTGAGTATCCTGACGCATATGGAGTGAAAGGTC
>CAZNVG010000032.1:0-6208 GCA_964576475.1 uncultured Candidatus Saccharibacteria bacterium
GTTATCGGCGATAGCGAAGTGCAGGTGAGTTGGTACCCGTCACCAAAGTACGTCAATAACCTCATGGAAGAGCTCGGTCTGCGACCCGGTGAAGATACGTTCGCCTTTACGCACTGTTCAATGGGTGGCGACATACCTGCTAACGAATATTTTCGACACCTTCAAGCAGGCGAATATCCTCTTTCCACTCAGAGCCGACGATTTGACCACGATAGGCACGACGACCACGCAATTGGGGTTATCTTGGCGCCACCTATCTTTGCTCGGAGCATGATGAAAATGATAGGTAGATACAAACCACTAATTCCAAAGAAAGACCCCGATGCCCTGCCTCGCAAAGGCTCGGTTAAATACTATGTGCAAGACTTTGATTACTTAACAACAGGCATGTCATGGCAAATTCGTGATTTTGCCGATGAGCTTGATCGAGATTTTCAGGACGTGGCGATGCGCGGTGAATCGTTATATCCGTTTCCTTCGAGTTTTCTGACCGAGAAGAAGTCACGACTGGAGAGCAGGCATGATTTTGAGCGTCGAGCAGGCGAGGTGTTGTTCAATCATCTTGTTGAGCTTAAGCCTCGAATAGACGAACTGCAAAAATCGGTCGCTCCACTACGCGCTACAGTTTGAGAGTACTTCGGCGAAGGCTGCGCCAATATGCTCGCCATCACTTCTCGCACCCCCAGACACTCTAACGGCAGGATAATTTGCGTCAGGAAGTATGCGGGTTTTGTTGAAGCCAAAACTCTGCCCAAGTTCGCATGTTTCACGAATGGTGGGGTGCTCCCATAGTTTTTCGGTTAGCTCGAATTGGTTTATCTTGCCAAAGGCGTGTATGAAAAACACAGGACTCGACCCGTACTGGAGTCTTTGGGCGGCAAGTTTGTGATTGGGGTGACTCCGTAAAATTGGATGACTGACAAATGCTTCGCACGAATCTGCTGTAGCTTCGCAAGCAGCTATCGCTATCTGAGCAGTAGCACGAAAGATTGCACGATTTCGTGTGTGGAAGGTGTCACTCTCGGGCAGATAGCTGGAGATTCGTTCAATCGCTGCAACGTTTGGTGTAATACCTGTCGTGCGCCGACGTTCTCGAAGTTCTTGAAGTAGTTGCGGATGTTTTGTGTACAGAATACCTAGTAACTCATTATTAAAAGCGTATGACTTTGTTCCGCTTTCTACTGCCACAACACGCGTATCTCCATCCAAGTGTTCTGCCAACGGTTCTGCTGTCGAGAGCGGCAATGTGTTATCCAGGATAACGATGGGACTACGTTTCGTAATGTGGGGCAGAGAAAGTAGATGTTTCACATCCAGAATGGGGACATCGGGTCCGTTGCCGGTCGTTTCGCTCAAGACAACATCGGGGCAAGCACGTTCGACTACACGACTAACTGAAGTGGTGCATCCGGAGTCGAAACGCACTAGTTTTTTGATTCTAGGTCGTAGATATGACTCTATATAGCGTGCGGTCTGTGCGTAGGTCTGCTCAGATATAGCAAGGGTTGTGTCGGTGTTTGCTGCAGTTTCAAGTACCGCAACAACTGCCGCCATGCCACTGTTGCAGAGCAATAACTCATCAGCTTCAACGCCTACTAGCTCGGCTACATTCTGCTCTAAATCGTAGAGCGCGCAGGTTCCGTCGCGGGGGTATAAATCTACGGCGCCGAAAGCTTGCTTGAGCTGTAGCGCGGCTCTCAGATCATCCACATTCTCAAAAGAAGCGACGGCTGTTTCTTGTTTTGACATAAAAATATCCTTTTCTGCCTATTGGCGAGAGAAGGATAGAGTTCGAGATATCAAAAACATCTTTCCCGCGCTCAATTGGCGGGCTCGATTTAGCACCTTGCCGTATTGGTAGGTTGCTGACGGATCGTAAAGCGAGATCTCTCCCCGTGCTCTTTATATTCTTAATTGTTAATGATCCTATGCTAGCACAGAATAGCCGACATGCAACTACCTACAATAAACTAGACCACACGGTAAGGTGTGGTCTAGTTGCAGTTTGGGATAGTGTGGTAAGGGGGATTTACGGCCTACTTTTGGCCGCCTTTTCTCCCCGCTTCACTGGCACGCTGTGGGTTATTTTTGAAATTGCCGCCACTTTCTTGGCCGCCTTTTCTCCCAGCGCGAGCATGCCCCGCTGAGTCTCCATGCCATCCTCTACCTGTCGGTTTTGTATCTGCCATTATGCCCTCCTTTTGCTTATATTAGCCCTCAAAGCATAGCGCTGTACGCGCACACCTATCTATGAGATTTCTTACCCACACACTGACTATGTAATGAAGATCACAAAATTGAGGTTAGAAATTTCATAGTTCACTCATGTGCTTGCTCGTACTATGTCAATAGCATTGGGAGGTCAATGCGCTAGCGAAACAAAAGAATTTGAATAGTGTAGTAATAATCATAACTAGGAGATTCACAATGTTTCACAATACACACAATCTTGCATACCGTGAGCATCAATTAATTAGCCATGAAACACGACCAAGGTTCGAGGAAATGATTGTGCATGGTACAAATGAGTTTGGCAGGGCACTGTTTGATGATGGTGAAGATCAAAGTCCTGAGGAGCCTGAAATTCCGGTCGTAACTCCGGAACAGCAATACGAGTATCGTTGGTAGTTTTTTGTGTAAAGATTCTGGCGTAGTGTCTAAAACCAAAATACTAAAAAACCCGCTGTAATATCGCGGGTTTTTTAGTTTTATCTCAGGCGGCTCGTTATCCTAGATAAATCGACGGAACGAGCGGCGCTTCCTAGCGGCCTCTGCCTTTCGAGCCCATTCACTAGCAAGATGATCATATAATTCGGTAATGTAATCTGGATCAATTCCTGCTGCTTCTAGTTTTCTTAGTTGCTTGTCAGTCATCGTACCCTCCCTTTGGTTGATTACTGTACCGCTATAGTACGGTGTGATTTTACGGGGCACAGTAAGAAATTTTACGAGTTTTTGGTACGTAAGATATTTCATAGGAACTATCCAGCATTAGACATATCATGCCCTACATGAATGATCTTTCAAACGCCCTACTCATTGCTATTCTAGCGCTGCTTGCTATTGGAGAATTAACAGTAATTATCGTAGTAGTCGTATTGCTTTTAAAAGTGAAGTCTTTGGTTAAGCAAGGGAAGTCACTTGTGCAGGATGGCAAATCAATAGCGAGCGAAATGGGGGACCGTTTACGCATGGATAAAACCGCGATATCAACCGCCATGTGGCTATTTAAAATAATTAGAAAGAAGAGGAAATAAATGCACACTACAACCCATAACACTACTGGATCTCAAACCTTTGCAGCCGTATTAGCTGGAGCAACTATTGGCGCTATTGCGGCGATGCTCCTAAGTCCAGCGAGTGGCGAAGAAAATCGAGAAAAGATTAGAGAAGTGGCGCGTAAGGCAAAAGAGAAGGCCGAGAAGCAAAAAGAGCGATCGATGCAAAAAGCTGAGGAGCTTAAGGATCAGGCTGAAACTAAAGTTCAGAATGTAGCCCAAGCAGCAAAGACTAAAACCCGTGAATTGAGTGATAAGACAGAAGAATTTATCGACAAAGAATCCACGTCCATGCAGAAAAAACTAAAGGACTAGTTTTTCTGCAGAGTCTTTTGCACTTGGCGGGTAACAGGGCCGACGAGAGGCACTTCCTTCAGTGAACTTAATCCCCAGAGCAGCAGGGCAATTACGAGTGTACCGCCAACGAATGCGCCAAAACCACCTGCCATACCTTTTAAGACGCTAAAGAGCAGTGCGCTTTTTTTATCGACGTATCCCATTTCATAGAATGCTTGAAGTTTTTTACCTAGTTCAAGCTGTTCGCGTTCGGACTTTGTTAGCTTTTCTGTAGACATGATTTTTCCTTGCTTATGTATTCGAGGATAGATCATTGCCCAAATAAACTCCAATAAGATTTTCTACTGCGTTATAAAGATAGCTGAACGTAAATATGTTGTGTGCCTGGGCTTCGATCTCGTGCGGGTGCACGTGGAATGATCGAAGCCCAGGACTTGGACAATGCATGTGTGGATTAGCTCAACAGAGCCGTACTTCAGACCAGGTCTGCGATGAGCTCCCGCCCGTTGAGACCCATCTCGAGGTCGAGAAGCGGTACGACGAAGTCGCCGTTCGGACCGACGGTGTTGTAGACGAAGCCGGCGACCGAGCTGGGTGCCCAGTCGAGCGAGATGGTGTCCGTGTAGCGAACCTTGATCGGGAGGTTGTCACCCATGTCACCGAAGGCGACACGGAAGTTCCTCTCGACAGGTGCGCCGAGCACCGGCAGGCGTCCGTCGTGGGCATCCAGGCCGGGTGCGAAGAGCACGTCATCGTTGTCCGGGAAGTACTGCACCACGATCGGGTACGTCGGCTCGACGCTGCCGTTGAAGCAGGCCAGAGCGAAGACGTAGTCCGGGAAGTGCTCGCCGTACCAGCTGAGCAGGTCGTCGAGGTGGGAGTCCATGATCGGACGCCGGCTCTCGGGAACCTGGCTCAGAAGACCGGGGATCTCGCTGACACGTTCGGCCAGCACCACGTGGTAGCTGTCGCCGTACGCCTCGACACGCGCGCTGCTTGCTCCGTAGGTGAGCGCCGATCCGCCACGGCTGATCGTGGTGGGGACGAGCTGCGGCAGGTCACGCGTGACGTCGCGCATGAAGTTGCGCGTGCGCTGGGGGCCGTCGACGAGCCGCAGGTCACTTCCGGGGAAGTGCAGCAGCATGAAGTTCGGCGCCGGAACCAGGTTCGCGGCAGTGTTCTGGTATGCCGTGATGTGGGTCTGGCGCGGATCGTCGTCGATGACGGAGTAGGTGAGCACGGAAGTGCCCCCCATTTTTGCTGGGTGCAAGGTGACGCACATGTTGCGTTACCCCTTTCTGTTGGTTGGGATCTGATGGTTGTTGTGCCGCTAAAGCGGTTACAGATAGCTAGATTTCTAACTACCTAAAACCGCTCTAGCGAACCACACATACATGTATTAATGAGCAAGTCCTAATGAAACACTAGAACTCATACGTGCACTTTACTGCATAAAGTGAACCTATCAATACTAGGGTTGGGTGTGCTGGGGCGTTCATTTGTTATACCTTGCGGTACACATTTGAACGCCCCAGCGTGAGACCCGAGAGAGGTGAGAAAGTACGTGCGTTAGCCCGTCGCAGTCTGACCTCTCGGCTGGTGATCGGTGTCGTCACCGGCCATTTCCTTCAACGCTTCTCGTCGAGCCATGATGCTATCGTTAGCGTCCTGGCTCAAGGCCTGGATGGCTCGAAGCTTCGCTTCCGTGGAGTTGCCGACGTTCATCGGACGGTATTCGGCTGCGAAGTTTTCGACTTGCTCGTCGAGATCTCCGAGGAGACGTTCGATGAGCTCTCGCTGGGCAGTCACGTCGGGACGTGCTCGCTCAGATGCGGGAAGGTCTCGGATCAGCTGAAGCGCTTGCCGAAGCTTGGCTTCAGATTCACCGAGGTTGAGGGCCTGCAACACCTCGTCGCCGTCCTGGCTCTTGTCGAACTTGCGTTCAAGCTTGAGGACGATCGGAACGTACAGCGGGCTCAACCGACGACTGATTCGACGATACGGGTCGGAGGACGAACCTCCTTCGTACTGCCAATTCAGCATGTTGGCCGAGTAACCATTGCGCTTGGCGTCACGCCGGATGGCGATGACCAACGCAGCAGTCGTTGCCGAGGTGTAGACCAAGCCGATCCAGAGCGGCAAGCTCATGTCGAACGGTGTGAGGTTGTAGCCTCGATCCGTCGGCACGCTTGCCTGGTCTGCCGCGAGTACTGAGTTCAGCGCACCTTGCTTGATGAGGAGGAGATTCCCCTTCATCTCACTGGTGAGCGTCCCGCAGGTGTCGCAGTTCAACGCACCTGGATCGAACGGATTGACTCCGATGCGATCCTCGATGCCTCCGAAGTCGTTGGCGCCGGCCTTGAAGTCCTCGATGCCTGACGGCAACTCGGTGACCTGCACTGACTTCTCACCGAGCTCATCGCGAAGCTGGATCGCAAGCTTCGTCTGGACGTTCGACGCACTGGGAGCTTCCTCCCCGGCGACGACCTTCCAGAACTCAGCCCGGTTTTCCACCAACTCGGCGGTTTCGCTGGCCTGAGCGTTGTCGAAGTACTGGTTGATGCCAGAAACTCCGGTCAGCGCCATGATGACACCGACAATGGCGGTGATGCCGGTGATGTAGCCGATGAAGT
>CAZNVG010000032.1:6218-10925 GCA_964576475.1 uncultured Candidatus Saccharibacteria bacterium
GCAACGATGCGATGCGCTTGTGGCGCTTCACTGATTCCATGCTTGGTCCCTCTCTCTAGGGTCTCTGGTTGTAGAATGTGCGAGCCGACCAATGATTGGTCAACTATTAGTTCGGAGGAAACCCCCGTGACAAGTATCGATTGTATGTGCACATTAACAGTAGCCTATCGATAGTTCTCATGGGTGTTTGCGGGGCCGAAGTGGTATGTGATCTGGGGTGAACCAGAAAACATGACCACTTCGGCCCCTGGGTTGATTGAGGACGTACCTAGTTAGGTTCGCTCCGAGGAGCGCGTGTAGCTAGGTGGAGGCTGTCAGCCGCCGTTCTGACCCTGGTTGGGCGAGACGTTGACAGTGGTGTTGCCGTTCTGCACCTTGGACTGCTCGATCATCGGGCAGGTGTTGACCGCTTCGATCAGGACGAGGCACTTCGCAAGCTCTGGGTCGCTCGCGATCGCTTCAGCCTTCTTGCCCTCGAGGGCGGCGGCTGACTTGGCGCGTTCGACTTCGGCCTGCTTGTTGGCCTCGAGGATCTCGAGGTCGGCCAGCTGCTGGTTGGCGGCCTGGGAGGTCGTCTTCTGAGCGAGCGTGTCGCTTGCGATCTTCGCCTGTTCTTCGGCGATGTCACGTGCGTCACGATCCTTGTCCAGCTGCTGGAGCGCCTTGACGGGTTCGCGGTCGACCATCCAGATCTTCTGGATGTCCATCTCGATGGGCGGGCAGACGTCGGGCTTGTTCGGGTTGTAGCTGATGCCACAGAAGTACTCGCCGCCGACCTTGATCTTGAGCTCGGCCGAGAGCGCGATGCCCCAGTCGATCTCAAGCTGACGCCAGGTCAGTTCGCCCGGGTCGCCGTTGACGACGCCGTTCTCGTTGGCGTTCACCGGGAAGTTGAACTCCAGGTTCTGCCACTCGTAGACGCGCGTCAGTGGGCGCTCGGTCTTCTCCATGGCGACGGCCATGTTCTCGTTCAGCCAGCCGACCCACTCCGAGTTGGACACCTCGATGGCCTTGCCGGTCTCGGGGTCGTAGTCGTTGTCGTTCGGCCGCTTGTTGAACTCGAAGTCGCCGTTCTTGTCCTTGTCGTTGCGCTTGACGTGCGCCAGGACGAAGTCGCAGATCTCGGTCTGCTTGAACTTGAACCGGGCCTGACCGATGGTTCGGACATCCTTGATGCCCTTGCTGGTGGTCTGGATCCAGGCCGGCGCCCCATCGTCAGCGATCGTGCGATCGATGTTGATGTTCAGGAACCGGTTGCTGGTCGGGACGGCGTAGGCGATCTCGTCGTCACCGAGGGTGTAGCCATTGGTGTCTCCCGGAGGGATCTCCTCGACGACCTCGCCAGTCCGCGTGTTGATGACGCAGATGTACTGGTCGCCGCCGCTGTAGATGGGGGGCGCACAGCTGCTGACCGTGATCATCGTGATGACTGCCATCACCAGCAGCACGAGGCCGCTGATGATGCTCCTGTTTCGGTTCTTCACCGTATTTCTCCTTTGTCCTCATTCGTGGTGCGGGGTGCACCAGGTACACATAGCTCGAAAGCCATGACGAGGGTGATAATAGCATAAAATGTCTAAAAAGTCAACATACATAAGCACAATTGTCTCATGTACTTTCAATAAAAATAACCCCTGTTTCCAGGGGTTATTTATTAGGAACCGTGCTGATTACCAGCTACGGCGGCTGTCGCCACCACGGTCACCGCCACCACCGAAGTCTCGGCGAGGTCGGTCTTCACGAGGACGTGCCTCGTTAACCGTAATGTTACGTCCACCCATGTCTGAACCGTTGAGGGCAGCTTCTGCAGCTTTACCTTCTTCATCAGATTCAAACTCTACGAAACCAAAGCCTTTGCTTCGGTCGGTGAATTTGTCCTTGATAACGGTAGCACTGAGGACTTTACCGTACTGAGCGAACATATCGTTCAGTTCTTGGTCGGTTGTGCTGAATGGCAAACCGCCGACAAATAATTTATATGCCATGTTCTTGTTTCCTTTCTATTAGAACATTTATCTAAGGTCTTATCTCGTCTCTTGCTGCTTGACCTTTGTTCTAATAAGAAACATCGGGGCGAACGTTTTCGATGGAGAAGGAACCTTACGGTCTCATTAGACCACGTTTACCCCGTATGCACAAGGATATTCTTTATGGCTCGTTTGTATTAAAAGTACGCAAATAGGTTGGGCGTAGCGGGGGTGGTAACAACTTACCGGCCGTAACTAAACTTAAAAAAAACTTGTTATACGTTAGAACTGAGAGCAGGCGACGCGTACGGCGTCGGACCAACTTGGAAAGGCATGAAGCGTGTTGGCGATATCTTGAACTTTTATGCCGTGCTGCATTGCGAGTACGAGCTCTGCAATCATATCTGTCGCTCTAGGAGCCACAATACTTGCTCCTGCAATGGTGCCGTCGCTACTTGCATGAATTCGTACAAAACCCACGTCTTCGCCAGTTATCATGCTACGAGCGGTCACAGAGATAGGTAGGGTGATGCTACGGTATGTAGTTTTACCATGAGGGAGTTGCTCCTCGGTCAGGCCGACCGCCGCAACTTCTGGCCAGCTGTACACGGTGCGCGGGATGACGCCGTAGTGTGCTGAAACCTTGTCTTTGTGGAACATGTTATGAGCGGCAATACGAGCCTGATAGGTGCTGACATGTGTGTATTTACTCTTACCCGTAACGTCACCTGCGGCAAAAATATGTTTTTTGCTGGTTTGCATAGTGCTTGTGACTACAATGCCTTTGTGGTCGTAGCTGATATCTGCAGCATCAAGTCCGAGGTCGATATTGGCTTCGCGACCAGTGGTAATAAGTATCTCATCGGCAGAGCTTGTCACGTCATGAGCGCCTTTGGTCATGGTTAAGACTTTTTTATTGCGCGGAGCGCGTTCAAACTTCTCGATAGTCGTACCTGTTAGTACTGTAACTCCTCGACTCGATAGGCTGCTCTCTACCAGTACGCCTACTTCTTTGTCTTCTTTGGGCAGTAGACGGGTTTCTCGCTCAACGAGTGTGACGTTAGTACCGAAGCTGTTGAATAGTTCGGCAAACTCAACACCAGTTGCTCCGCCACCCACGATGATCAGAGATTTAGGTGGGCTTTTAAGCTCCAATGCTTGATTGCTTGTTATGTAGTCGGTCGGCTCATTCATGCCATCAATAGTTGGGATATGGTTGCTCGAACCAGTTGCTATCAAGAACTTGTCGGCAGAGTACTGCTCTTCCCCTACCTGGATAGTGTGCTGATTTATAAACTGTGCAGTTCCTTGTATGTAGGTGATATGTTCATGCTTGTAGGCTCGGTCTGCATCTCGAACCCCAGTCTGTTTGATTACTTTTTCTTTCCAACTGAGTACTGATGGGTAGTTGTAGGCAACAGATGATACGCGAATACCATATCGCTTAGATGTTTTGGCACTCTGGTACGCGCTCGCTGCAGTCAACAAGGACTTGGTAGGTATGCACGCACTATTTGGAGTGGCGCCGCCAGCTTTATCAGATTCAATGATCGCGACTTTGTGCCCTTCGTTGGCGGCTATTTGTGCTGCGACGCCTCCTGCAGCGCCACTTCCAATAACAATCAGTTCAAAAGAATGTGCTTGTGCCATATTACCTCTAGTGTACTACATATAGTCGAGAATATTACAGGCTGTCGTCGTAGAGGGCTTCTTCGATAGGGCAGAGCCATATCTCAACCGTTTCGCTCAACGGCATACGAAGAGCTTTGCGAATTCGCGGGAATGGGAGCGCTCGCTCGACCGGTTGACTGAGATAAGAGCCGCTGCAGTTAACGCTTGCTTGACCGATACGAAACATGATTTCACTGTCACCCATCATTGGAACAGGGCAGCTATCGATGAATACCGATTCGTCGAGCATTGCTGGGCAGGTTTGGAAACAGTCTTTTGCCATATATGGGCAGTATGATCTCATATATATCTAAAAGCAATACATTATTGTGTAGTAAGTGCAGTAAATAGGGATTTTTGTGAAAATATTTACTCTTGTCTACCCCTGTTAAATTGCGGGAATAGGGCAGAGAAGAGCATTTAAGCGTAAACATTATTGACAAAAAAGCAAAAGCATGTATAATAAAAGTACTGTCAATTGACACAAAAAAACTACAAAAACCAACAAGAAAGCGAGAAAATACAATGAGTATTACAACCAACCAAATCTGCGATCCAGCCAAAGCATTTAGACAAGCACGAATGCAAACGCATCCGGCAGATTGTCCGTATTGCTAAACGCAACTTCCCTGGTCAGAATCATTTCCGACCTCTGATCACCTTGCTCCAAAACGACAGTAAATGGAAGTAGGGTGATCAGCTTATAAAAGGGGGCATAGGGGACAATTAGTTCCCTGCCCTGCCCCTACCCTGTTTGTGAAAATAACCTATTACTGCGGATATGTATTTATTATTTATTGACAAAGTTTAGGCATCGATCTGGTTTATACTCCCTACCCTTTTTTGCGCGCTCACTTCCCTGCTCTCGCTGGCTGCTTCGCCGCCATGCGTAAATATAAGACGACCGCTAAGGAAGGGTATCTAGAAAACAAACAGTTTGTTTGATATAGTTACCCCTGATTGTTCCCTGTATAATGAGAACACCAACGCATGAATCATAGTTTATGCGGCAGTGGCGGCGTAGCTCAGTTGGTTAGAGCACAGGACTCATAAGCCTGGGGTCACTGGT
>CAZNVG010000033.1:0-10895 GCA_964576475.1 uncultured Candidatus Saccharibacteria bacterium
GTCGTTTTGTCATACAGTTACTGTAGCGCTATTCGCCAGTTTCTACAAATTGTATAGACCGCGTTGCAAAGTCCATGTAGTGCGCCGAATGCTCAAATGGCACAATCACCCATTGCTTCATCGTTGTTGTATTACCATTCATGCTCGGTGCAAACAGGTGTGAACCTTTTAGGCGCACTGCCAGTTTCATCTCATCACTATCAACTGGCAACTTAAACATCACCCCGTCCTCCGCTAACCCACCAATCGGCCGCCGCCCCAGCTTCAGAACGGGCATGCCAAACATGTTGGATTTTTTAACACCAAGTGGCATGAGTTTTTCTGCGAGTTTATCATACACCTGGGCCATAGTAATTACGAAAGTCGCCCACTAAACGCATTTTTAAAGGTCTGAGTCATTGCAAGCAACCATTCCGCGTAGACTATCCAGTCTTGTTCATTCTCTATATCAGCCTCACGACTGACTCGCACCCGCGTCGCTCGTTTACTGTCGAGCCGCATCCATTCTAGCGGCAAACCGACTATTGCTTCTACCGCGTCTTTTTGTAAGAATAACTTGTCAAAAATCTTTTTGTTGTCATCGTGCGGTATATATAGATCACAACTAATAGTCTTGTTTAGCTTATTGATAGTTAATGATATGTGTACCTTCGAGCTGCCCATCGAAACGTCGTGCCAATGACGTGGCCTCGCCTTACGATTACCAAGGCTGGATTTCTCATCGTGCTCGTTTAAATGTTCCCAAAACTTTTGTTGTAATAGCTTGTAGTCGCTTAATGTACTATCACTCGCCTGCTTAACGAGCTTTGCCCAGTCGTTCGGTTTCGCAACAACATTAAATCTAGGCGCTGGGTCAGAATCACCTATACGCCATGCCTCAATCTCTATAAGAAACAAGTTTATACTTTCATCGGTATGCTCATTTAGCCAATTGATCGCCTGCTCATGTTCTTGACGAGCCGTTTTTACGATCCACACAATCACTTCGGCGCCTAATCCCGACCCATACGTAAAAAGCTTTCCTAGATGGTCGTGATTGGACGCTTCTAGCTGATTTTCTATTAAAATTTTTGGCCACTGCCCTCTTCTTCGGCAATTATGTCAGCGCTGAAGCTACCGACTATTCGTTCGGTTTGTGGCTCGCTGATCTCTACGCCTATTGTTTCACTTAGTAGCGTAATGTTTTCTGGCCGCGCAAGCCAGGACGAGAAATCATACTCTTCATGTTTCCATATTTCACGCAGTGGGACTTGTTGCAGTTTTCCAATATTCATAAACTTATTTTAACACCACAGGGGTCGAGCTATTTTAGATATTTCCGAATCCTTTTTTCATCCTCACGGTCTTTATCATTTTTAGCATACAGTTCTATCAGAGTCATAGTAGTATTGGCGACTACAATTACACACATAAGCCGTAATTTATTTTTGTACTGCACTGTATCCGTATCAAGCCGTAATTTTATGACGTCGACATCCGGCGGGTAGCCCTTTAGTTTTGTTGCGCGCTTGTTGTCAATGAAGTTATTTTTGTACTCTACCCATTGCGCTTCGTCCAATCCTTCTGGCTGAACATAGAGCGATTCCAACTTAGGCTTCGCACGCTCTATATCAGACTTTAGAGTGGGTACTCTCTTTCGAAACGACTTAACGTCCTTCCCAAATTCTGAGCTCTCATCAAAGTTCACCTTCTGGCTCCGTCACGGCGGTAGCCGATGTACGATAGAATACCCCGCGATAGTCTATCGGCTTGCCTTGCGGTGTCGTAATCCATGGCGTGTCTTTGTGTGATAGATCGCTCAGTTCTTTGGCAGTCTTGTCGCCAAGTCGTACTAGTTCTTCGTCGATATGCTTTATCTCGTTCGCGGCTAATGCATGGAGGTCAGAAGTTACCTGCGGTAAATATTTCTTTTGCTTGTTGTTGAAAAACTTCGTCTCCACGATATCTAGTTCGTCATGTTTGCGCATGTCATCTACCACGGCGCGAAAATCACCCACCGGGCTCGGTCCAAATGTATTATGAATGTACGTCAGACCCGTAATCGATCGACCGTGTTTTTCGTAATAATCCATGTCGATGAAGTACAGGAGCTTGTAGAGCACTGTTTCGCCGACGTTCGGCTTGGCACCGACTTTGCCCAGCACATACAGTAGCACTTCACGCAGCTTTTCCGGCTGTACCTTCGGATCGATTTCGCGTGGCAGTATGTCGCTCACCTCTTGCGAGCGCTCATAGGCAACTTCAGACTCGTTGACTACATCGGCATCATCGCTAATCAAGCTAGCAGTAGATACTTCATAATATTCAGCCAGCTTATGTATCTCGTCCAAATTCGGCGGTCGCCGATCAGCCTCCACGCTAGCATACGTCGCTCGCGCCACGCCAATAGCATCCGCCACCATCTCTTGGCTAACGCCTGCTTGTTTTCGTAATTGCTTGATTCTTGTCGTAAAAGTCATAACCCGAGCCCACCGATTATGGTTGTTGATGCTTCCATTGTAGCAAATTCTACGATTTTAGTCAATATATTTGACACCTTTATGTCCATTGCATGAGCTAATCTTGCTTAACGACGACGCCCTCATGCCCACCCTCAACTGCAGAGAGTATTTTCATAAACTCATCCCCACTAATGGCATCAAGGCCTCGCTTTTTTGCATAGACATCAACCAGTTTCTCGTCAGTAACGATTACTGGTTGATCCTGCATAAAAGAGAGCTGACCTTGCCCGCCAGCACCATCTTTGAGCGACAATGCGGCCGCAATAAGTAGCGCATCGCCGTTGCCGTGATCTGTCTGCAAGATAGAGAGTCGAACAAGATCATCAATAATATCCCCTAAGCGCTTCAGTGTATCTATGTCTGGAGACTGAGCAAGTCGTTGTAAACTATCGCCGATAGATGTGCCTTGAAGCTCATAAGCTATCTCATCAAGAACAATACAATTTGCCTTGAAAAAATCCGTTTCGATTGTTGCCCTGATCTTACTCGTCGACAACACGTTTGCGTCCATAAAATACTTATAGCTCATAGCTTCTCAAAGACCTTATCGATATCGACAGAGCCCTTGCCATATGCCAGCTGCTTGTTTACCTCTCGACGCTTAATTTTTCCAGCAATAAATTGATCACGCAATATACGCAGAAAAGCCTTACCCTGATATATGCGAATATTATTCACTATGTTGGGGCGGAATTTTTTGTCTTGCTCCTCCCTTTCACGTTTTTGCTGATTCTTAAATGCGTTATATCTCTTGGAAAGCTCCGAGCGTAGCGACCTAAAGTCCTCTGGCTCGATATACTCAAGGTGCCTAAGTCGCACCAGTAGAGCCAGAGGAGTAACGTTGAGGCTAGCGGCGATGTTGTCTAGAATTTCAATGGTATAAGTGTCTTCATGCGGAATTAAACTTTCGGGCATTAGGATAAGCTCAACGATCTCGTAGATATCATCCGAACCTTCCTCGATAGTCTGCTGTAAAGATACCATTTTTGACTTGCCCTTAAAAAGGCATACTGTCAAATACATCAGAGTGAACACCTTGCGCGCAGGAATATTCTCAGGGTTTGCAAGTCCCTCTTTTGAGATGAAAAAATAAGGAAACTTACTGTGCCTTACGTAGACACCAGTTAGACCATCTGCGCGCTTGAAATTTTGCGGCATATTCGTGCCGGTGTTCTCGAAGGATACAAAAATATTGTTTTCCTCGAGTTTCGACACGATATACCACAAAGCATCGCCTTTCTTAGTAAAAGATCTATAGTCATCCATGCTAATACCAAGTTTATCGACCACACACTCAGCCTGATCCGCTAGAGGACGCTTTGAATTCTTGAGATATTTTACGTGCGGATTCTTGTCAGTTTTGATGAAGCGCGTTACTGCATCCTGCTTAAGCTTGATATCCTTAATGAGAAGCCGAACGGCACTTAGACGAATCGTTCGGCCTCCTCTCACGCTTATGCCATGCTCGCCATCAAACCCATCAAAGATTTTTGCGGTTTCTCGCTCTATCATTGGCAGCACTACAGCCGAGCTTCCAAAAAACAACGCATACGACAAACGCCCCTGTCTACACAAATCAATCAACCTACCCAATGAGATGCGCCCATTCTTGATCGATTCGAGATAATACGCATGGTCAGAGACGATGCTGGTTTCGAAAATACCGCGATAAATATTGTCGCCAATTTCAATCTGCCCTGATCGTGTTGCAATAATCATACGCTACAGGCTTCCTCCTGCATTATATTACCGATACCATCAGTCTCCTGTGCGGTGACATCTGCCTTTTTTCGTATTCGAGTTTCTATATATTTCATACCCATCCTCTACCGAAGTTAAGTATACAACAATAGATTTGCGTACTCAATATATATATTTCTTAATATGCTTATGCTTTTTTAGAATACATCCCAATGCTTGCCGTTTTGATAAGCACGAGAAGCATTTTCGTCGTTAGACAAGTCAGGAACGTCGGACAAAGCTATCTCTATGTCTTGCATGTCGCTATCGAGATTGATGCCCAGTATGCCATCGTCCGTGTGAATAACTAGTCTGTAAGATGACGGCACTCCCTCTGGAGCCTTCGGTCGCTTTTTTGGGCGTCGCTTGACGAGTAGCTTGACAATATCGTAGATCACCGACGCCAGCACGCTTGAGGCAACAGGAAGCACGAACTCAACAACAGTATCGAAACCCGCACCGCCAGCACCCTCTCCTCGCGCAGCCTTTACGTCGGAGCTATAGTTTGCATCCAAGACAGTCCTGATTTCATCGATATCTTCTTCGGACCAATACTCTGGCTGATGAATGTAATACGATCTTTTCATACCCTACTCTCCCCAAGCCTCGGCGAGTTTGGTGCGGATTTTTTGTCGGTATAGTGGCGCTAGTTGTTCCATTTAGCTAGCGGCTCCTCAACTTGACTGTTATATTTTTCAGTCTCAGCATTATAGAATGGCATGCCGATAATTTTAACGTTTCTATCTTCGGCGATAATTTCAGCCTCCGATTCGATACTCTTTAGAAAGTCCCCTTTCCACTTGTCGTGTTCGAGTAGATGTCCACCCTTTGGCTCGATGAATATCTGCAAGCTCATGCTCGCATCTTTTTTGTCATTCGCGATTAGTATGTAGTCTGGCTCAAAAGCTTTGCCGGTATTGAATTCATAAATCTTAAACGCCCCTTCGTTTCGCAGTAGGTAAATGTCGTCCCACTTCTGGCGCAAATCGTAGATCCGGCGCTTCATCATCAAGACAAGCTGCTTTTCTTCTGATGTACCGAAATTATCGTCATAGGCGTGCCAGTCTTCTTTTGAGAGGTCTAGATAGTAGCGAGTACTTCTACCGCCGACTACAGCTGGTACAGACTGCGATATCCCGAATTCAGCGTCGTTATCGGTAATCGTGTAATTACGTCGAATTGATGTATCAAACAGATCCCTGAGAGGCGCAGGCTTAAATTCCTTTGAGCCGATATAGCTTTTCTCTTTCAAGCTGATATCTCCGGCGACGAGTGCAAGGAATTGCTCAACAACATACAATTTTTCATCGGTCGTTAATTTTTCGAACCTATCAACACCGGCAGTAATACGAAGTTTCTTGCCGCCAAGCTGCTTATCCCCGGTGAGAAACGCCTCAAGACTTACGAGCCCGGCAATCTTCTCGTTGACGGTATCATACCGGATCTTTTTGTTACGGTCGACAGCGAAACGGACGAGGCTTTTCGGAAACTTTCTAAATAGTACATCAAAAGTAAATGACTCCTGCTGATGCTGTGCCTCGATATTTGTATCATCCACAAAAATCTGTCGATCATGAGCCACACCAACCGGCACATCTATCTCATATACATCCGGCAAATGGTAACCCTCGCCGCCAAGCAACGCAATCTGATGATTAATAGGCGGCCGCTCAAGTTGTTCGTTTTTCCAAATATGACCATGCGTGTAGCTTCGCGTTTTCATAAATTCATCTTTGAGCTTCAGATCTCGCGTCACCGTATTAATATCCGCGATAATACCAGTTTCGCGCAGCGTCTGACGGATCTCTTGGATATACTTTGGATTGCTCGCGGAATGATAGTGAAGTTGCTCGATCACACGGAGTGGTTCAAGCTCGTTGTCATCAAATTTACGAAGGTACCGTTTCTCTTCATCGTCATTCACGGTGAAAGGATAGTAACGAGCGCCGCGGCCGATGAGCTGCGCCTCGCGCATGGTTGTCCTGCCAGGGCGACCGTTTTTGCTGTCTCGGGTGTCATACAGACGCACAATGTCATAGAGGTTCAATACATCCCAGCCTTCGTCAAGTACATTCACGGCGAACACAGCACGGATCTCATTGTCACGATCTTCAAGAGAGTTCAAGCGAAGTTGGTCTTCAGCGGTGATCTGCTTTTTCGTCACAGACAGTAGACGCTCCTCAGCAAAGTCTATACGAAGTTCGTCTGCAAGGTCGGCGTCACCAATACCACTTGTATCAAAGAAACTAAAAGCATCCTGCAAGATGCCAGCTGTATGTTCACGCTGTTTCGAGATGTCATCCGAAGATAGGTTCTTTACCTTCTCGACAAACGCATCGTAAAATTCATTACTATCATCAATTCTAAATGACTTAAATAGCACCACCGGCTTGAGCCAGATGCCAGCCCCGAGTGCAATCTTTTTGCGGTACTGCGACACGATCATAGCTTGTATCGCTCGACTCATCGTATCGGCCGCCACGTCATAGATCCAGACATCCTTACTGTAACCATCTTCACGAAACGCCTTCAGGTCGTAGCGGTAGATGATACGATCTTTGTATTTGTAGAAGATCTCTTTGTCATCGAGGTCGATCGTGGCAGTAAACTCTAGTAGATGGTTCCTCGGATTGTTACTCATCACAAGATTGATCGTACTCTCCCATGAGGAGTTGTCCTTTTTCTCATCCGCAGCGAGCGACTTCGTGTCACCGTTCAGGTGGTGCGCTTCGTCACTTAGTAGAACGATATCGTGATTCAGTAAGTCTTCGTATGTCAGGCTATTTTCACGCGGGTTATTTAGTACCGAGTGTAGCCCTTGTATCGTTGTAAACACGATATTTATCGCATCGTCACGAGCATCAGAAAACTCCGTCACTTCGCGTATCGTCACCGGCTCACCATCGATGATAATTTTGTCAGCAAAGAGATATTTGTTCGAGCTACCATCGAGGAAGTTCTCGCGAGTCTTCTCAATGATATTCGTCGTATTCACGAAAAACACGACTTTATTGTGTCCTCGTTTATACATATCCAGCAGAAGTGCCGCCATCAGCATCGTCTTGCCAGAGCCGGTCGCCATATTAAACAGGAGTTGTAGGCCACGAGATTTATCTCGTCTTTGGTTAATATCACTGTAGTGAAAATAGCGTCCAAGTGCTTCTATCTGGTACGGACGTGACTGGTGCTTTAGATTCAGCAGGATATGTTCTGGTGTGTCTGTAAAACCACCCTCATTAGTTGCCCTATCTGAGTAATACGAATCTAAAAGGCTAGCGACACTCTGAGAATTACCGATCATCGCCATAAAGTTTCTTGTTAAACTTCTTGTCGGCATCGCTCACCTTAAAGCTCGGATCGTTGATATCCTCATAGTTCACATAGAGCGTGTTGTTGTCGATGAGTTCGAGCAAGAGTCGTCGTTTGTCGCTACTGCTAAGTTTGCGGAATTCAGATTCGCTCAGCTTGGTTGGATCGACGCGGTAGCTGAGGAATGATGAGCTTGTAGCTTCTTCGAGAAGTGCGAGATACTCTTTGTCATCTTTGGCGGACTCGATGCGTTTGCGGAACTTGTTGGCGTTGTTCAAGATGTTTGCGTAGACAAAATTTCGTGATTCAATAACTCTGGGTATTCGTCTAAGCATAATGTCGACATGTTCATCGAGCTGCTCGCACATAATAAATGTTCTACGAATCTTTTGTTCTTCGTCAGCTGCTAGAACCGCGTGCGCCGTTGTGCCGCTTCCTCCGAAGAAGTCCATGACCGTGTCGCCATCACCGCTCATGATTTTAACGATATCCATAACGGCGTAAAGCGATTTCGGATAGCTAAACTCGTTCTTACCTATGAGTTTCTTTAATAGGTTGGTACCGTTGAACTCTGATTGGTACTTTTTATCTGTCCAGACGTTTTTTAATACCTGCTGTTCTCTATATTTATGTAGCAAAACAACGTTTTCTTTCTCATCTTTTACTACCTTAAAATAGCCGTTCTTATTAAGGTCATCAAAAGTCTTCTTTATATTTTTCCAAGAAAAGTCACCTGTATTGGTTCGGGGATATAGTTCGTACCCGTTCTCAATGTATTCGCTAGAGATGGTGCTCAAATCCTTGCTTACATAAATAGGATACCAATTCTCGGGTCTAGCCTCACGACTCCATACTGAACGAGCCCTGATATATGGCTCCCATCTGTATTTACTAGTGCCATCCTGCTCTGTAAAGCTAGCCTTAACATCTTCGTCTATCGCAACTTGATAAAAGTTGGCTTGGTTTCTATCCTTTGCGTAAACAAACAGAAACTCGCTATTTTCAGAGAAAAATTTCGATTGATTCCTACCCTTAGGATTATGCTGAACAGTTATTACGGATAGCCTATTCTCTCTTCCAAAGACTTCGTCTGCAAGCGCGCCAAGATAGAATAACTCCGCATGATCGATTGCAATTGTTATAAATCCGTCGTTACTAATGAGACACTTGGCAACCTCAAGTCTGTTTCTCATAAAAGTTAACCATGTTGAATGATTGAAAGTATTGTTATAAGAAAAAATATTATCATCACCACCGGTATTATACGGAGGATCAATATAAATTAACTTCACCTTGCCGGCATACCGCTTTTTGAGACTATGTAGGACGACGAGGTTATTACCTTTGATAATGAGATTGTCGTCGTCTTTCAGCTCGTCGAGATCATGCTCGCCGTCTTTGTCATATCGCTTCCAGTTCGTGAAAACCTTGTCGTCGAGGAGGCGGGTGATTTGGTCCGGTGCGAGGACTTCGTTGAAAAACACTTCGCTTCGTTTTTGATCTTCTTTGTCTTGACCACCCTCGAGCACTGCATCCTTATATGGCCAGTTCAGGACGACATCTTTGCTGCCACTCAGAAGCGAGCCGTCATCGTGACCGAGTCCGATTTTATTGGCGTATCTCGTATAGCTATCCGGCAAGAACTCTTTGTTGCTGATGAACTGCAAGAAAACGTCTTTTTTGAAGATGAGTCCACCGTCGGTTTCGGTAAAGAAGTGGGATTTAAGGTCTTTATCTTTTTGCAAGAGATTCAGCAGTTCAGTATCGTATTTGCGCGCATCTTCCGCCAAAAGGTTTCGATTCAACGATTCGTCAATGATATAGGTTTTGTCTTTTTTGATGAGTTCAGTCAACTTAGAGATGAGATCCGGAAAGCTATTCATAGGTAAATTATAGCAGAGATGATGAGTTGTGCGTGCAGCGCGTGATCGGATATGAGACAGAATAAGTATAGTTTATCATTATATAATATTCATATGATACACATAGACTCTGGGTTTTCTCACTATTTCAATAACGTGATTCATTCTTTTGTAGCCGCCTTATATTACGAGGGAATCGATGATGAGGATAGGCTGCAGTCAGCAATGGATTTCTTCCCCGTTCATTTACAGCGCGAGCAGCCGGATAAGTGCCTTCGGGTGATGGACGATCTGTACTACTGGACAAAAGACAATTATATGCATGAATTAGACGATCTTCACCAGCTTGGTCTCTACAGGTTTCTTAATTTCGTACAAGATTATACGAATGATATCGGCAGGAAGGAATTTTCTCAGATATTCTACGATGGAGATGCGTACAATCAAATGATAGATAATATCTGGGAGTCATCAGATGTAGCTGAGATTTTCGGTGAGGAGATGTCTAAGCAGAAGTTTACCGATTACTTGCAAGATGTATCGCTTATAATCGAGTCTTGTTTTGAAGATATCGATTTCATAACCTTCCCCGAACTGCTTGCCGCCAACCGTAATGATGGTAGCGATCCTCAAATAATAAATGTACTTGTCGACTACTATGCCGAGGTTCTGCCACAAGATATCGTTGCCAGCTACAAAAGAAGGTTTGATGAACATGTAGCTCAAGGATCTTCTCTATTTCAAATCGTCGGCAAGCTACTGGATGCTCTGGCGCATATGGCAGAATATGACACACTCGGTACCGCATTAAGCTCGGGTAGCGAGAAAAGTATTCAATACATCTTAAATCCTCTTTTTAAAATGTATTTATCAGACCACGCCGATATCCATATGGCGTATGAACCTTCTTTAGCAAAAGCAAACCCTGATTTTGTTTTTCAACGAAATAAAGAAGTTGTCATTGTTGAAGTCAAGCTAGGTAGCGCCGACATCAAACACGGAATAGAAAGGCAGCTCACGCATTACATGAAAGCCTTGCGATCTAAAGAGTCGTATGTGTTGATCGTATGCCAATCAGATAAACAGCTAGCAAGCGTTGAACATTGTATATCAGATATCCAAGTAGAATCAGATCTGAATATTCGTCAATTTATATTCAATGCATCCTCGGATAAATGCGCGGCATCCAGCTTATAGACTACAGTCGCTATATTCGTCGATGTCCCGTGGATGTAACGATTAGATGTTCTAGTAATCTGACCCCTAGGATATCCCCTGCGCTCCTCAACCGTGCCGTCACATCTATATCGGCGTCACTTGGCTCAAGATTTCCGCTTGGGTGATTATGCGCCACGATAATGGACGCGGCGCGGTCGGTGATAGTTTCAGCGAAGACTTCGCGTGGATGGACAAGGCTGCTCGTGAGTGTCCCGATCGAAATCGTGCGCTTAGCGATCAGGCGATTCGCGCCGTCAAGCGTGAG
>CAZNVG010000034.1:0-10782 GCA_964576475.1 uncultured Candidatus Saccharibacteria bacterium
ACCGCGAGAACGTCGGCCAGTCATCATGGGTGCAATACCCAGGATCTTCAGGCACTTAGGGTAAGATTTAGGTAGACCAGCTGCTATCTTTATAACTTTGGTTCGCTCATCATCAGGAGTTGCAGACTCAATCGCAAAGATAGTAAATGGGTGTTGGGTAAAATGCCTGGTTGCAACAAATAACGAAGCACCAATATGAGCATTTTGTTCTATTCGGCTAGTGTTTGCACTTGGTAGCCCGCGGGATAAGTTAGGAACACTAGTAAATATTCTATCTTGCAGCGTATCTGACTCGGTCTGAGATAGAGCATCTGCAAACTTTGATAATTGACCATTTAGGCCCAACAAGCTACCATAAGCAAACGCTTCGCCCCCTGGCATTTCAACCTCGCAGGCATTAATGCTAAGTGGATCGGTTGTGACCCAGGGATAGTTGGAAGGGGCCAGCTCTATTGAGGGAGTATCAGCGGTGTGAATGGCTGTAGTGTGACTCATAAAAAAACGACTCCTTAAAGTCTTTGGTGCACCTGATGACAGGTATCTTGAACCTCTAGAGAGTATATCTGATTGGCTATTAAGTAGTCCAGATATAGATTGGGTTTTACAGCTTAGAAACGCCTCAATGTCTAGGTTTGTACCACAGTATCAACTCTGATGCGAGCGTGTAATTACTCTCGCAAGACGTCCTTTGAACCTAGATAGGATACTATTGGTCGTCTGATCCAAATTGTTCAGCTAGTTTGTTAGCTTCTGCCTGACACTCAAGTACAGCTACGGCTCCAACAACCATTTCAAACATTGGCGTATGAAGCTCACGAGGGAACTTACCGACTTGGCTTTCTATAAACCCGACTAGTTCAGGATTTTCGTCTAAGAGGCGTTGCTTAACTTCTTCCAGATGTTCACCCCAACTCTCACGAGTAGTGTAATTTTGCCACATCGCGTCAACAGTAGAACCCTCTACAACTGGTAAGCCTTTCGAAGTCTCAGCCATATTAGTAACTTGTCCGACCTTCTTTAACTTTGTGTACGGGCAACAGGTCTTCATTATCAGCACCGACCCAAGGGATTTGTTTAACTGGCTGATACTTGTAGCCTCTAGGAACGTGAACAACATATCCGTCTTTAGTATGCTCAACTTTCATTTGAACAGTACCACCAGTTTCTCTTTGGAATGTATAACTACCATTAAGGAAGCAGAAGCCGTCTTGAGTAACAGCCATAGCCCAAGGCACGGTGTAGGCTTCTTTACCTACTTCCATTTGTCCGAGCGTATCTTTCTCTATAAATCTTTCTGGTAGACGAGCGGTTTTTGGTAAACGAGCAATCTCGCCTTCAACGATTTCACCTGTAATTACTTCGTCAGCAGGGGTAATACCACCTCTGTACAATTCAATTTCTGAACTTACACTGACCTCACTACCAGCACCAAGTCGTCCTAAAGCAGAGCGTAGCATACGGCGAATACCGCCACCACTCTGCTCAACAAACTCAGGATTGAATCCGTCTGTCTCACTCATAGGGCACATTATACATTATTTTCATGATTTAGTCAAATACATTTGGTGTCGCACAATAAGTATTGTGAGTCAGTGCCTAACAGGGGTAGACCCCGTTTTTTAGCGACATAGGTGCTTGTCAAGTGCTCGTGTTATTTTCGCCCACCCCTGTTATTTTATATATTATACAATAATGGGTTTTGAGATTATTTAATGCCTGATTCAACCAAAATATCGTCCACAACTTGCTCAATGGGTCTGGTGGCATCAACGACGACTGCTCCTATGTGTTTAGCGTAATCAATAGCTCCTTTATTCCATTCAAGTTGTCGTGCAAGGTCATCTGGGTGCTTACCGAAGTCATTGTTCGTTCGGGTCATTAATCGATGCCGCATTGTATCGTCGTCGATCACAAGTGTGAATCTTTTTGAAAATATGTCCCTGATCCTATCCTGATTCATGGCACCACCACAAACAAAAACAGGTGTGTCCCCCGATGATTCCGCCAATGCCTTAACTTTTTCAAGGTCCCAAATCCAATTATGTTGAATCTGCTCGTCAGTAGGCTCACCCGTCTCTGGGTCTCCCCAATAGCCAAAAGTAGCATCTGCATCGAGTGCATTGTAGCCACGTCTGATAAGTTCTTCTGCTACAGTTGTTTTGCCTGTCCCAGATATACCGTCAATCTGAATAATCACAATGCTCCTCTAACAATACCTTTGCAATTACTTGCTCCGCAGTTGCATTTCATCTCCCAGTCTTTTGTAGAGAACTGAGCATAATCATTAGTTAGTTCTTCGCCAGCTTTTATGTCTCTCAGTGCAACGTAACCTCTACCCATATTGGGATCGCAGCTATGATTACCATAATTTCCTGGATGCTTCTCCCTTTCAGAAATCGCAGCCGTATGAGTTCCATCCCCATTAGCTACAGCGTCCCACTCCTTGCCGTTTGCTGTACACCACCTTGTAAATTCCTTGAACTCCTCATCAGTGTATATTTTCTCGTCGTATGGCTCTTCGCCTTTAGAAATCCATACTGATTCGCCTTTTTTAATAGGCACTTTGGTAAATGTACCCTTACCTTGAATAGGTGAGTCTTTGATTTCAATGTTAGGATTTATTTCTAATGCCATTGTTTCTTGCTTTCAAATAGTCTGTTTTTCAAGTCTAATAATAACAGGGATAAACAGCAATTTCCACAGGGATAGGCATTTACTCATAAAAGTTCAGAAAACCTGTCCTAGACCCTCCTGGAAGCCCAAAGACGGTATCTAAAACGATTCACTATTCGTAACAGCAATTAGCTTATTTACTGTTCCCAAATTTTTCACCCATATTTTTACTAGCTAACGCCATTTTCCGCCCTACATAATCCTTGCATTACCTGACACCAAAACTCTAAGGGATCGAGTAAAAGCGTCTAAGTTTCTGTCATGTTGTCCGATAAGTACCAGTGCATAAATGACACAATACAAAGGTGCTCTGATTTTTGTAGGCAGCGATTATCTTCTCGGTAAATAACGGCTCGGTTTTTAGGTAGCGATAGAAACTATCACGACTGATTTTTCCATACAAACACGCCTCTGTAACGCTGTAATTATTCTGAATAGCGTCAGCTACTTTATTCATCGTACTGATAGTGATTACTGACGGTCTTCCATGAGATTTTTTAATCATCATTCCTCCTTTTGTTTTTCCGCATTACGTCTCTACTTATTATCTCAAAAACACTAATTTCGACTTGACAATTCGTAAGCATAAGCGTATAATTAGAAGTACGATAGTGAGTGTCTTGGTGTCATAGAACACATATGCACTTTCTAGGGGTCTACCCACTTGTTTTTCGTTACTTCCGAGTATCGACTGACAGATGGATGACCAATCCAATGAACAATTTGAATCAAACACGATTACCCCACAACAAGAGGTGGTGGGTCTTTTTGGTGTACGCAATAAAAAGACACAAAATCCTGATGACGGGCTAATAGAGTATGCGGATGCTCTTGAAGCTATTGACGAAAATAACCCATTATCAGAGCTAAATGCGGTGTCAATGTCTGATAACAATGGCGGTCGTATCTTCTTCTGATACCAGCTAAAATATGTTCATGGTACTTAACGAAGAAATTGACCGCACAAAGTTACGCTATGTGCTGTATGCTCGTAGGTCTACCACAGATGAGGGCAGCCAGGTTCGTTCTATTCCCGACCAAATCAAATACTGCGAACGTTACGCTGAAATACACGGTCTTAACATTGTCGCTAGACTTCGAGAGAACGGATCAGCGAAGAAGCCCGACAAGAAGATAAGACCAAAGTTCTACGACATATTAGAGGAAATTGAAAATGGCGGTAAGTATGACGCTATTCTTTCGTATGCACCCGACAGACTCTCACGCAATATGCTGGACGGCGGTTGTATCATCAACCTCCTAGATGAAGGCAAAATAAAAGACCTGCAATTTCCGACGCACCATTTTACCAACGACCCCTCAGGAAAGCTCACGCTAGGAATCATGTTCTCTATATCTAAGCACTTTTCCGATGACCTATCTCAAAAGGTTCGGAGAGGAGTTTCAGGTAACTGGGAAGACGGTAAATCAGGGGGTCAGCCCAAATGGGGCTATGACCGAGAAGATGATGGACGTTATCGTCCTAATGAGTGGTTTGATACTGTGCAAGAAGCGTGGTACATGAGGGCAAGAGGAGCGACAAACAAGATGGTCCTAGATTATTTACTCGAAAAGGGCTACCACCGTATGACCAAGATTACGAGGAAGAACAAAAAAAGTAAAAAAATACTGCCTACTGAAAAGAGTGTTGGTAATATGTTCCGTGATCCGTTCTATTTCGGGATGCTCGAACAAACTCAACAGACTATTGACCTACGCACCGTTCAATTAGACTTCGAACCTATGATTGACGAGGAAATTTATAACCAGGTCCAGGCTTTAGCATATACCAGAAAGCGAGATATTGACCCCAAGAAAAGGACTGAATTTAAGCCTCTTAGGCATTTGGTATATTGTGGTGTTTGCAAAAGTGACAAGTGGATGTCAGTTGGTAAGAATAAACCAGGGGGCAGTAAACACCTAGTATTATCATACGAATGTAAAAACCCTGACTGTAATCGCAAACCTAAATCTGTTAGAGCAAAATTCATTTTTGACGGCATATATGAAATCCTAGAGAAACTAGAGCTGTCAGACGAAGCGTATGAACGTTATAGCAAGCGAATAGACAGCTTCACAGACGATAAAATTATCAAGATTAAACAGGATATTTCCAGCAAGAACGGAGCTAATGCTCATAAGAAAAAAGAGCTTGATGAGTTATCGCTTGGTCTAGGTAAAATCAGCAGAACCTCACCAGCTTACGTGATAAACGAACGCAAAATTGAACAACTCGCTATTGAAACTCAAGAGCTTGATGATGAGGTCGAGAAACTACGAGATAAAATCAAAAATCCAAGCAAAATTAAGCTGACCAAAGAGCAGTTCTTGAACCTCGTAAAATTAGCACCTGACAAGATGAGAGCAGGTTCAGCAGTTGAGAAAGACCGTGTCGCACGGATTTTGTTCTTGAACCTAACCGTAGACAATGAAAAAAGGGTCAATCCTATCTGGAAAGAACCCTTTGCAAGCCTAGTGAAGGCGATTGAAATGTCGTCTGGTGCGCGAGAGAGGACTTGAACCTCCACGCTTTTTAGGGCATAGCCACCTCAAGGCTACGTGTATACCAATTTCACCACTCGCGCACGACACCCTATTTTACCACTGATTATATCGAGAGAAAACCCTCTAACTTCAGTCGCTTTCTGCTTAGTGACAAACACTCCGATTTTTCTACATACATATTTTGGTAAAGAAGTTTACTATCAGCTTTTCCGTATGCAAGTACATACACACGAGTGGAGGCCCGGATAGACCCAAGTGAAGTTCCTATTAGGCGTCTGTTTGTAGATTGTAAATATTTTAGAAAGTTTATATTTGCTGCAGCAAAACATGTGTAAAACATGAAGCTCGAAGGCTTTATATCCATAAACTGATCCATCTCCATCGAGTAGACCCCTCAAGAAGTCTGAGTAGAATAGATCCGGTATCGAAACCTTTTCTATAGTTAGGCTTTTGTTCGGGGTAAGCCCCGCATTTATTAGAAAATCATATAGTCTGACATCGCTTAGCTGTGTCCTGAACGCATAACCGCCTCTTCCATTTTTCTTTTTTGTTACAGTAATCGGGCGACCAATAGCAGTACAGAAATTTTCGATTTGTTCTAGGTCGATAGATGTCAGGTCGAGGTGTCTCCCATCTTTGCTTAAGCAACCATCACTAGTCATGAGGCCGACTAAATAGGCTATGTTTTCAGACCAAATATATTCCCTTTTGTACGCATAACGCATACTAGTATTATACCAAGCCTACCCCTGTAAAACATGAATTCTTTGACTAGGGTCGAGCTAAGCCCTGTACTTATAAAGGTTGTCGTAGGTTGGGTATGCGCGACATAGGGCTTGGTGCATCTGTACGAAATCTATTTGTCCGGAAGCGGTTGCAGTGCTTGGTCCTGCAGAATATGTTAGTCGTGATCCAAGCCCCGGAAACTCTATACGAGAACGTGGCCCAAACTCTTCGCCCATACCAACTACAATAAGTCCTATACCGGTGTAATTACAGAGGAACTCACCTAGTCGATCATACTCGGTGCTGTTGTTGATCTTTGCTGCTAACTTAAAGTAATTTGCGCCGGCTGCGTGTGCGCGCCCGGCTCGTTCTTCTAATTCTGAAGTGGAAGGCGTGCCGTTAAAGTCGTGACTCGATGCAATAACTGGCTTTGATGCAGCTGCTGCTAGGCCAATGACATCTGACAAAATGTCAGCCTCGAGTTCAATATCAAAACCGTTGGCCACTGGGTCTAGTGCTTTAAACAAGTCTAAGCGATCTTGCTCAGAACCTATCCAGCCGCCATTCCCGCCTGCCTCGGCCTGCATACGAATAGTTACAAGAAGTGGCAGAAGCGCGGTGATTCGTTCTGCCTGCAGTACGGTATTTGTGCGATTCAGCTCCTGAAAATAGTCTGCCCTAAACTCCGCAACATCTGCATGACCTAGTACATCAAGTATTGTATTGTCATCGACTTCGCTCGTAAACGGCACTGCAAAGGCAGGGATATTTCGTTCCAGGGCGTGGGCTAAACTATTCATTCGCTCGATTATCAGGCTAAAACGTTATGCTCGCAAGCACCAGCACATTAAGTCAGTAGACAGATGGTTTGATAATTGCTATAATCACCTCTGTTAGAAAAGATCCGGGCGATTAGCTCAGCTGGCTAGAGCACCTCGTTTACACCGAGGGGGTCGGGGGTTCGAGTCCCTCATCGCCCACCAAAATGAGAACAATTCTCAGTATTAACTGAGGCGGGTCGCACGATGGTGCGGCCCATTTTCATGTCCAAGTTTCACGAACCCGCCAACTCCACCCCTGTTGAGGGTTCGAGTCCCATGACCTCATTTGCTGTGATTATCGCAACGGTCTGAACAGTGGTCGGCGTCGAACCTCGTTTCATCTGTTGCCATAACCACAACAGATGAGGCCACCTCAAGACGTCATACTCGATTGTGAGTGGGAGGAAGGAGGAGTTGATGAAACGGCGTCGACAAAGCCGAGCCAAGTCCGCTCTACCCAAGGGCGCCTACCGGCTGCCTACTGGTGGATACATCTTGCCTGCAACGTCGGCCACGCCGATTGGGCGCAACCGTCAGATCTTGGTCACTGCAGTTCTGCGTGACGAGCCTGACATTCACCGCCTCGCTATGGCTGTGGTCAGATTCGGCGAGCAGCTTGGACCCAAGAAGCCCAAAGGGTGACACCAATCGACGCCGATTGTGGTCCTATCCCAATCGACGTCGTTCTCGCGTGTGTTCCGTGAAGCCCTGATGTGCACCACACGCTAAGGTGCCGCGGGTACTCGCAACAGGGAGAAGTAGCTTATGGCACGTCGGAAGATCACCATCGGCGATTGGCTTCGCGGAACAGGCGATGCGTTTCGCCACGGCGAGGGCATGAAGCCAATAGCGTCACAGAAGTACATCTACGCTGCGCACGACCGGCGAAAGGCGAACGAGGCGAACGCATCGTTCGGTACCGGCGAACAAGATGGCGATGGAAACTGGACCTCGCCAGTTCACGGCACAACTTCTGACGGCCGGCCGGTGACGATCTCTTTTGGCAAAGTGGGACGCACAGGTCAGACACTGGTATGTGATGGTCATGTTGATCGCGCCACTTTCTGGGCACACCGTAAGACGGGTCTAGGTCATGACCACTACCTCGTCGATGGAACCATCGCTAGCAAGATTGATAACGAGCGCTTCAAGTAGCCTTCTGTCGTCATGGTAAAATGTACATACTGTGCCGAGTCCTGACTTCCAAATTCTGAACCTGTTCGATCTTGCGGAAGCAGCTGCTGTTGCCGGTAACATCACTCTGCTTCAGACTGCGAGGAATCAGGCCGAGGAACTGGTCAAGACGAGCAGTCTTGACCACAGAGTCGATATTCTCGTCTACATCGATCTGCTAATCGACTGCATCGAAGTCGAAGCACCTCTTGTGGGACGCGCAATTCTGGACGAACCAGCCATCTCGCAGCACCGCAAGCTATACCTGTCACTCCGTGCCGCGGGAGAAACCACCGCATAGCTAGAGCTCACGTTGAATGAACTACCGCCAGGGTGTCGACGGACGTGCAGAGCTGATCGGGCGCACCAATCCAGGACCTTAACCTCAGCGCCTCGGGCGAGTCCGCACTCCCGCTTTCCGAAACTCCTTCAAGATGGTCTTGTCGCTCACCCCGAACCGTTCTCCAGTTCTCAGTAGCGACAGGCCCTCGGCGTACAGCCGGGCAGCTTCCTGAACCTGAGCATCGGTCATCGCCCGGACTGTCGGCCGCCGAGGTACACCAGCTCGATCGAGATGAGCCAGCACCGTCGATCGGTCGATCCCGAATCGCTTCGCCACGATCGGAACTGAGTCGCCAGCTCGGTACGACTCGACGAGCTCGGCCACCTGCTCGGTCGTCAACCGGCGAACAACACGCCGGCTCACCGGTGTTGCGGACGCCGATTCCTCCCGGACAGGGTGTTCCTCACGGGCGAGGGAAAGAGCACGATGTGTTTGACGGCAGCGCGAACTTAGGTTGGAGTAAGCCCTCACAAGCTCCACCAAGAAATAGTCCTTACTGTTGCAGTAAGGGCTTTTTCTTTTACGGTGTACGTTATACTAAGTACAGATGATAATTATTCGCCGCGCCTCACGTAACAATATTCCTGCAATTGCCGAGCTTTTAACCCAAGGTGTTAGCCGAAAGCAAGGCTACAGCGACGGCAGCTGGGGCACCGATCCATTTACTAACGACGAAGTCGCAGACATTTTTGACACTTCCCGGGTATACATTGCGACTATCAATGGTAAGGTCATCGGTGTGGTGGCGATTACTAACAAAGATGAACTGTGGGAAGATGTGGGCAAGCCGAGCAAGGCATGGTACGTGCATAGATTGACTTCCGACCAGAATGCAAAGGGACAAAATGTTGGGGGACTACTTTTAAAACAATTAGAAGAGGATGCTCTGCGTCAGGGTGTCTCTGCACTACGACTTGACTGTGACTACCACAACGAAGGGCTTTGTAACTACTATATACGCCAAGGCTTTGTAGAGGTTACCCGCAAAGATCTGCATAATAAGATTACCGGAGCCACGGACGGTACGGCTCTTTTCGAAAAGAAAATACCGTAACGTCTAGTGCTTAGCAATAGCTGGTGCTACGATAAAGGTGTAATAAGGAGTTGGCATGGAAGGTTTTACGGTCTTTATATTTATACTAATCGGCATCGCCGTTATTATGGGGCTGCGTCTGGTCAACCAGTTCGAGCAAGGTGTTGTCTTTCGCCTTGGTCGCGTCCGTCCAGAGCCTAAAATGCCCGGTCTACGAGTTATTATTCCGTTTGTCGATATTATGAAGAAGGTCGACATGCGTATCATCACCCTGCCCGTAGATAGTCAGCAGATCATCACCAAAGACAACGTGTCTATAGAGGTTGGTGCGGTAGCGTATTACCAAGTAAACGAAGCTACAAGGTCGTTGGTAGAAATCAGTAATGTTGTGTCTGCTACGTACCAGATTGCCCAGACTACCATTCGTAATATTGTCGGCCAGAGTAACCTAGACGAGGTGCTCAGCGAAACAAAAGCTATTAACGAAAAGATCAAAGCAATTCTAGACACCGCTACCGAAAAGTGGGGCGTGTATATCAGTACCGTAGAACTCAAGGATATTCGTCTGCCCGAAAGCATGCAACGAGCCATGGCCAAGCAAGCAGAGGCCGAGCGCGAAAAGCGAGCCAAGATCATCGCTGCCGAGGGCGAGGCACTCAGTGCTGCAAAACTAGGTGATGCTGCCGATATCATTGCTGCTCACCCAATAGCACTACAGCTCCGAAACCTACAGGTGCTGAGCGAAATCGCTGTCGAAAAGAACAGTACCATCATCTTCCCCGCGCAGATCATGGACTCTATTAGCGACATTAAGTCGTTCCTAGCTAAAGAAACTAAATAGGATATGAGGGTATTAGCACTTGCCGACCGTCCTCCTTTAACCAGCCTAAGAGAGATAGTAGCCAAGGAGAAGATCGAGCTTATTATCACACTTGGAGATTTTGATCATGGAGATCTTGTAGAGCTTGAGCAAATTACAAATATCCCAAAGATTGGGATCTATGGTAATCACTGTAGCGGCACCTATATGCCTTCACTTGGCATAATGAATATGCACCATGCAACTTGGGAATACAAGGGCTTAACATTCGGCGGTTTCGAAGGCTGTGTGCGTTACAAAGAAAGTGACCATGCCCCAATGTACACGCAGGAGGAGTGTACTGAATTAATGAAGGGCTTCCCCCCGGTAGATGTATTTCTGAGTCATGCTCCACCTGCAGGCATAAACGATGAGCCTGGTGATGTATCGCATGCTGGCTTCACCGCTCTACGCAATTATATGGATACTATAAAGCCAATGGTCTGGCTACATGGTCATACGTACCCGAGCAAAGAAGATCTTGTTACGCAAGCCGGGGATACGCGAATTGAGTACGTATTTCGTTACAAGGTTCTAGATCTGCCAAATATTGAAAAATAACCCCTGATAATGTATCCTTAGCAGGTACCAAATATGGCTCTTTAGCTCAGTTGGTAGAGCAGCGGCCTGAAGAGCCGCGTGTCCCCAG
>CAZNVG010000035.1:0-10729 GCA_964576475.1 uncultured Candidatus Saccharibacteria bacterium
AGTTAGTCAGTACAATGTGGTGCAGCAACGTATTGCCAACCTCAAAGAAAACGTTATCCGATTCCGAAGGCTAAAAGAGCGATCGCGTGATCCTGGAACGATACACCGCTTTAAATCGTTAGAGCAACGTGCCGTAGACGAACTGAAGCAGCTTGAGGCGCAGGACAAGCCGACTTTTTGGATTGACCGGGAATCGGTTGGGGGTCTGAACAACAAGATGGGTGATGCCTACCAAGAGCATAAGGCGCGCAATATACGCGTGAAGACAAAAACTGCCGAGACAAGCTCAAGTCGGCTGCTAGTCGATGTCAGTAAGCTGTCGCTCGGATATAGTGATTTACCATTATTCACAGGGGTGAGTTTCCAGCTTCGAGAAGGAGACCGTCTACGGCTTCATGGAAGAAACGGCGCCGGAAAGTCGACAATCGTTAAAGCTATAATCGACCACGCTGCGGGCAAAAAACTGCAGTCAAAGGTCTTTAGTGGCGTCATCGAGACTGAGCGCGAGCTAGGTATCGGCGTGTATGAACAAGAAATTGATGCAAAGTATCTCGACATGAAACTAGGCGAGGCGATTGAGCAAGTCTATATGGCAAAGGACATACCGGTAGGTGAGACACAGGTGAAGCAGCTCCTTGGTGATTATCTTTTCAATCCTGCAACGGATGGAGACGTGCCTATTTCACGATTAAGCGGTGGCCAGAAAGCACGTTTTCAGCTTATGAATATGCTTGCTGGAGAGCCACAGATACTTATTCTTGATGAGCCGACAAACCATCTTGATCTACCGAGCATTGAGGAACTGGAGGATGCACTCAAAGCGTATCACGGGGCCATTATTTATATCTCTCACGACTCATATTTTGCGAAAAACATCGGTGGATCTACCATCAAGATCGGTCAATCTGAGAGTTAACCCTTGTCAGACAGGAAATCATCTGATAGAGTAAGCGTCGATATGTTAAGCACTGAAGCCAAAGCGAAGATCATCAAAGAACACCAGACCGGTAAAACCGACACTGGAAGTTCTGAGGTGCAAATCGCAATTCTTACAACCCGCATTCACGAACTTACTGAGCACCTGAAGACACACAAGCAGGATGACCATACTCGACGTGGATTATTACAAATGGTTGGTCAGCGCAAACGACTTCTTAAGTATCTACAAGCAAAAGATTACGCAGCGTATCAAGCTTTGATCGCGAAACTCGGCATCCGCAAGTAATCACTTGTTAGTTCTTTGGTAGAAGTTCTTGATATACTAGTATTGCAATAAATTGACAGTTCGAATGAGGTATAGCGAGAAGTGGTAGAGCACAGGATGTAGTTGCATCTTGAACCCTGCTACTTATCAAACCTTACGAACAGAACGGAGAACTATGGGACAGACTGTAAACCCATTTGGAAAAGACATTATAAAAGTAGAGGCAGAGTTCTGTGGTCAAACCCTGAGCATGGAAGTTGGACGTGTTGGTTTTAGAACCAGCGCTTCTGTTATCGTTCGGTACGGTGATACCGTTGTACTCGGTACGGCGATGGTGAGTCCACGTGCTGTAAAGGGTATGGACTACTTCCCGTTAAGTATTGATTACGAAGAGAAAATGTATGCAGCCGGTAAGATAAGTGGTTCACGATTTATTAAGCGAGAAGGTCGTCCCTCGGAAGACGCTATTCTCATCGGTCGACTCATCGATCGCCCGATCCGACCATTGTGGCCAAAGGGATACCGACATGAGGTGCAGGGGATTGCAACTGTATTGAGCATGGATCCAAGCTTCCGACCAGATGCGATCGCTATGATTGCAACGAGTACGGCACTAATGATGACGGGAGCACCGTTCGAGGGCCCTGTTGCAGGTGTACGTGTTGGGCAGGTTGACGGAAAACTCAAGGCCTTCGCAACACTTGAGCAATATGACAATGGCGCGCTCGACCTCATTGTTGCTGGAACCGATAAGGGAGTGATGATGGTTGAGGCTGGCGCTAATGAAGTAAGCGAAGAGCTTATTGTAGAAGCGCTTGAGTTCGGACATAAGGCCTACCAGCCAGCAGTTAAGCTCCAGAAAGAGTTGGTCAAGAAACTCAAAGTTGAGGCACAGGAATATGAGCTTATTTTGCCGGGAGAAGAAGCACAGCGTGAAGTAGATGCATATCTTAAGGGAAAAATGGGCAAAGCTATTCGAGTTCCATATCCTGAGCGACATGAAAAGATGCACGTTTTACGCGAGGAAATGCTTGCACATTTTGCTGGACTATTTGGTGACGAAAACTGGGATGAGAAAAAAGCCGACTATGAAGAAGCATTTGCAGCAGCTGCCAATAAAGATGTGCGCGAAGGAATCATCAAAGACAAAGCTCGTCCTGATGGAAGGGCGCTAACTGAGATTAGAGTCCTCAGTCATGAAGTTGGATTCTTGCCTCGCGCTCATGGATCTGCCTTATTTACTCGAGGTATTACGCAGGGTATGAATATCGTGACGCTTGCGCCAACTAGCTATGCTCAGATGATTGATACCATGGAGCGAGAGAGTGAAAAACGCTACATGCATCACTATAATGCGCCAGGCTACACAGTTGGAGAAGTCCGACGACTTGGTTCGCCCGGACGCCGAGAAATAGGCCACAGCGCACTCGCCGAGAGAGCGCTTGTCCCCGTACTGCCATCCGAAGAAGAATTTCCATACACTATTCGTTCAGTAACAGAGATCATGAGTCAGCATGGTAGTACATCAATGGCGGCAACATGTTCGAGTACATTGGCGCTCATGGACGCGGGCGTTCCTCTGAAGCGACCGGTCAGTGGTATCGCTATGGGTCTTATGCTCGACGGTGATACTCCGTATATTTTGAGCGATATCGCCGACGCAGAAGACTTTGCAGGTGACATGGACTTTAAAGTCACCGGTACAACAGAAGGAATAACGGCGCTACAGATGGACATGAAGGTGCACGGTCTAGATGTTTCTCTGCTCGCAAAAGCCTTGGCACAAGCCAAGGAAGGCCGTGCTCACATACTGAGTAGTATGATGGAAACGCTTGCTGAGCCTCGAAAAGAAATTAGTCAGTATGCACCGCAAGTTATCGCGATCAAGATCAATCCTGAGAAGATCCGTGAAGTTATCGGAAAAGGTGGAGAGATGATCAACAAGATTATCGCTGAGACTGGCGCAGAGATAGACATCAAAGACGACGGTACGGTTATGATTGCTTCACCAGACAAGAAATCAATCGACGCAGCCATTACCTGGGTAAAAAACTTGACAGACGATCCTGAAGTTGGTAAAATATATGAAAACTGCCGTGTTGTATCGGTTCTCGACTTTGGAGCTTTTGTTGAAATCATGCCTGGGCGTGAAGGACTCGTACATGTTTCTGAGATGAAGAATGAGCGAGTAGAGAAACCGAGTGATGTCGTTGCAGAAGGTGACAAGGTTACAGTTAAGCTTATTGCCATCGACGATCGCGGAAGACTACAGTTGAGCATGAAAGCGGTGGAGCGAGATAAGTAGGATAAGGGGATCCCACTAGTGGGAAAAACACAAAAGCAGCAACTTCTTGATCAGATTGCGGCAGACATAAGAGAAAACAATGTCTGCCCAGATTTGGCCAAGACTGCCACACAGTTAGTCTTTGCGGATGGAAATCCGGACGCCAAGCTCGTATTCATTGGTGAAGCACCAGGTAAGAATGAGGATATTCAAGGAATTCCGTTCGTCGGTGCAGCCGGCAAATTCTTACAAGAAATGCTGGCCACAATAGGAATGCAACGAGAAGACATTTACATAACAAATATAGTTAAATATCGCCCTCCTGAGAATCGAGATCCGACTCCTGAGGAGAAAAAGGCGTTTTTACCGTACTTGATGCGTCAGCTGGAGGTCATTCAACCTATAATAGTTGTGACTTTAGGCCGGCACAGCATGGAGGCATTTTTGCCGGATAAGAAGATCAGTCAGATTCACGGAGAGCCAAAGCGAATTGTGTTTGGAAAGCAGAAGGTGGTTATTTTGCCACTATTCCATCCAGCGGCAGCCCTATACAATGGAGGTCTACGACAAACACTTCTTGATGACTTCGCGCGCATACCGAGAATCATTGAATTAACCAAGGAATCAAAAAATTAAATGAACAATAATAACAAGGAGGCACAAATGCCTGAACCTAAACAAAATAAACCCCCGCAAAGTAGGGGAAGAAACAACAATAATAAACCTAAAGGCGCCCCGAGACCCCAAATGGGGAGTCTAACAACCTCACGTGGTGCTGCTATTCGTGCTAGCCGACGTGTTGCTGACGATGCAAACCGTATCACCAATCAGTACGCAGATGCTGGCCAGGCTAAGCCGCAGATACGTCGAGCAAACAAGCTAGATGACAGTCCACGACTTCGTGTTATTGGACTAGGAGGTATGGACGGCGGCGGTTCTAAGAACATGATTCTGCTTGAATACATGAACGACGCGCTCGTTATCGACTGCGGTAACGATCTGGGCGTTGACCTGCCAGGTATTAACTACGGGATTGCAGATATCACGTACCTTGAGTCAATCAAGCATAAACTACGTGCATATGTCATTACGCACGGTCACTTGGATCACATAGGTGGCTTACCGCACATCGTGGCAAAAGCACCCGCGCCAATCTACGGAAGTCGCTTCACAATAGGTATGGTGGAGAAGATCTTTGAAAACTTTGGGGTTCCACAGCCCGAAGGCTTTGAGTTAAAGACGGTAACAATGAACGAAACAACGCATGAGCGGCTTGTTATAAGCCCGAGCTTTACAGTAGAGCTTGTTCGCGTTACGCACTCTATCCCTGGAAGCACAATTGTAGTAATTGATACGCCCATAGGGCGAGTTGTCTGTACGGGTGACTATCGACTTGACCCCAATCCGCTTGACCATGAACGTACCGACACCGATCGCTTAAAGCAGCTGGGAGAAGAGGGCGTACTTCTTCTACTGAACGAGTGTATGTCAGCCGAGCGTCCGGGAAGGACACCTAGCGAAAGTACTATCGAACCGACATTCATCGATTTGCTTGATAAAGCTCCAGGACGAGTCTTCATGGCGGTTTTCTCGAGTAATATCAACAGAATTCAGATGGTTGTTAATGCAGCAGTGCATCATGGGCGAAAAATTGCCCTCGATGGCCGTAGCATGATGAGTACTCTGGAAGTTGCAGTGCAGCTCGGTATGGTTAAGATTCCAAAAGGAACTTTCGTCCCGATCGCAAGTGTGCCAAACATGAAGGACGAAGAAATCGTCGTGATATGTACCGGTTCTCAGGGTGAGCCTAACTCCGCCCTGCAGCGTATGGCTACGGGTGATCACAAATACATCAAGCTTAAGGAGCAAGATACGATAATCCTTAGCTCGACGCCTATCCCTGAAAGTGGCAACGACGCATTAATTGCTGACATGGTAGATAGTCTTTTCAGAATGGGCGCTCACGTCTACAGGCACGCAACTCACGAAGTCGACGGCTGTGGTCCTCTGCACGTGTCTGGACACTGTTCTTTGGATGAATATATGGACATGATCGACATGGTTAAGCCAAAGTTCTTACTACCGATCTACGGACCTTTTCGTGCTCAGAAATATCATAACGAAGAAGCGATTAATCGCGGCTTCCCACGAAAGAACCTTAAGTTCATCGATAACGGTGAAGTCATAGAGTTTACCAAAGATGCTATGGAGTCAGTCGGAACAGTGCCGACGGGAATCGTACTTGTTGATCAGACAGGCGCGATTGTAAGTAATGTCGTGGTTAAAGATCGTCTCATGATGAGCCAGGATGGTATAGTTGCCGTTATTCTAACGGTCGATGCCAAGTCGGGTCGCTTGATGACAAGCCCAGACATTATCTCTCGAGGCTTCATTTACATGCGTGACTCAGAAGAACTTATGGGTCTTTTCCGCGCAGAACTAAAGAGGGTAGTACAACAACGATTCTCTCGAGTTGATCTCGAAAGATTTAAGGCTGAACTCAAAGACCATATTACCCACTTCCTCTATGAGCAAACACAGCGTTCGCCGATAGTTATTCCTGTAATTAACGTTATAGGTGGCGGTAAGCCAAACAACGGTGTCAAGAAAGATCAGAACGCTCGACCAACCTCACCTGAAGACGTACAGAAGCAGCAAGAACGATTTCGTCAATTACGTCAGCAGTTACTGAACCAAGACGCACGAACCGACTAGTGTTAACAATGCCAGGAGCATTGACTAATTAGCATAAGCGTGATACAGTATGAATGGTATTAATCGAAAGATAAAAAACCATGAAACAAAACATCACATACAATACGCTAACTGAACTTGATGCTCCATTCTTGCCTCTAGAGTCGGAAGCAGAGACGTTATATGTCTAACATACAGATGCTTGAACCGCACAAGGTTGCGCAAACTCGACGAGAAGAATACGCAGTCCATGGCCTTGAATCAGAGCAATCTGACCTTTTTGAGGGCAGTAATGCGATAATCGATAATGCCGATAAAAGAGTAGATTTTGGCGGCACGCTACATATTGACGTTCGAGACACCCCTGTTGCAGCGGAACATATACGAACCCATAATAGTAGCGAATAAGTAACGATTCTCAGTTGCTAGCAATGCCGAACTATAGGTTCGTAGTATTGCAAAGGGATTGATATAATAAAACGATCATGGCTAAAAGAAAAAAATCTAAGAGCAAAAACAAGAAGCAGCCTCTGATCACAGAGCAGTCGTACTTTTGGCGGCAAGCAGCAGCGTTCTTGCTTGTTGTTCTTGGCGTTTTCGTACTATTGGGTGGTTTCGGTATTGGCGGTGCCATGCCTGTCAAAATATTCGATGTAGGACGCTGGTTCTTTGGCGTGGGCGCCTATCTTCTGCCCGTTGCCTGTGTGTACTACGCCGTGACGAAGTTTACGAACGAGGAACACAAAATACCTGTCGGCCAGTTTATTGGTATGACAATGGTACTCGCTTTAGCGGCGGGTCTTGTACATTTGTTTCAGAATATAGAAACTGCCAAAGATCTTGCCGAAGGTGGTGATGGTGGTGGTATGATTGGATACTTTATTAGTACACTGACATTGTCGTTCCTGAATCAGTTCACAGGGACAATTTTATTACTCGTGTTACTCTTGATTGCTTTTTTATTCACCTTTGGTATTACGCCAAAGCAATTTATTACGTTTCTGCTTGGCCTCAAGCCTGATCGAGAGTATTCAGAAGAAAGCAGTGTTGCTCATAATCTGAGCGAGCTAAAACAGAAGTCTACAGAAAGCTTTACGCTCAACGAGGGTGTGCCTGTCGAACACAAGCAGCCTTCTAAAGGCCTCTCAAGTTTACGCAATACTGCCGAGAAACTTGCGGTCACTGAGCAGCACGAGGCTTTAACTACGACATCTGATCCGGACTGGAAGTTTCCTGGGATTGATTTACTTATAAGCAAACAGGACAAAGCCGATGCAGGTGATGTTGAGGGCAATGCACGCACTATCAAGCAAACATTTGAAGAGTTTAATATACCCGTTGAGATGGAAGGGGCGAATATTGGTCCTCGCGTTACTCAGTACACACTGAAACCACCAGCAGGAGTTAAATTAACGAAGATTCTTGCGCTAGATAATAACTTATCGCTTAGTCTAGCGGCTCACAGTATCCGTATTGAGGCTCCAATTCCAGGTAAACGGGCAGTAGGTATTGAAGTTCCAAACTATAAATCCGCCACTGTGCGTATGGCGAGCATACTTCAAGATAAAGAGTGGACAGGCATGCTCAGTCCGCTGAGTTTTGTAATCGGTAAAGACATTTCAGGTCAGGCCGTCGTTAAGGCGCTTGATAAAATGCCGCACTTGCTAGTTGCGGGACAGACCGGTTCGGGTAAATCGGTAATGATTAACTCATTTTTGACCTCTCTGCTGTATCGCAATTCGCCAGCAGATTTAAAGCTTATTCTCGTTGATCCAAAGCAAGTTGAACTAACACCATATAATGGCATTCCACATCTTCTCAGCCCTGTTATCACGCAGCCTGAGAAGTGTATAAGTGCACTTAAATGGTCAGTAGCAGAGATGGAAAGACGACTGACGACCTTTGCCGAAGTGGGTAAGCGGAACATCGCCGAGTATAACTCCCTCAAGAAAGAAGATAGTATGCCTTATATAGTTATAGTTATTGATGAGCTTGCTGATCTGATGATGATGGCCGCAAGAGATGTAGAGTCACTTATTGTGCGTCTTGCACAGAAGGCACGAGCAGCAGGAATACATCTTGTATTGGCAACTCAGCGACCAAGTGTGGATGTAATTACGGGACTAATCAAAGCGAACGTTCCTGCTCGTATTGCCTTTACCGTAGCAAGTCAGGTTGATTCACGAACGATCATTGATCAGGCAGGTGCCGAAAAACTATTAGGACAGGGTGACATGTTACTGCTGACTGCAGATATGATGAAACCTAAGCGCGTTCAAGGTGCGCTCATTGAAGAGAAGGAAATAAGTGCAGTGACTGACTTTATTCGCATGCAGCGGGCTCCTGACTACAACGAAGAAATTATTTCTCAGCCGGTTCAGATAGGTAAGGGTAGTGTGGTTTCTGATATCGACGACCATAACAGCTCAGAATTCAAGGAGGCCGTACGAGTTGTGGTTGATTCAGGAAAGGCCTCAACATCTTTTCTTCAGCGCAGAATGCGTATTGGCTACAGCAAGGCTGCCCGATTCATAGAGATGATGGAGGAGCAAGGAATAGTAGGCCAAGCTGACGGTCAGCGTCCTAGAGAGGTGCTTGTCACGAGCATAGATGATACCTCTACGAGCGATGGTGCGGGCGAGTAAGTCAGGCCGAGAGAATACTAAATCTCGTCAATTAGGCGAGTATGCTCACTTCTTACGTTCGCAGAGACTAGCGCAGGGACGTTCACTCGAGAGGACTGCTAAAAGCCTGGCTGTGAGCAAGGAAGCGCTGCAGATGCTTGAAAACTGGGAATCTAATCGCTTGCCCAAAGGGCCCTACGTAGTAGGTTTACTGAATGCGTACGCGGAACTGTTAGGCGTTCCGGCCATACGTACTCGTCGACGCACTATGGTGCATCTGAATAGGTCTCTATTTAGTGCAGAATCCAAGCAAACACTGATTGTATCTAGACTGGTTCTTGTAGCGTTTGCTGTAATATGCGCACTTTTGGTAGCAGGGTATTTACTCTCAACGAGTTTATCACTAGTGGCAAAGCCCGAGCTAACGGTCTTTGAGCCTAGCGAGAATGTGCTTACTAATAACGGCAAAATAACGGTAGTAGGTCGGACCGGACGCGAGACGGCAGTGCGCGTTAATGGTGTTCCGGTAGTGGTAGAGGAGGATGGCGCATTTAAGTACGATGTGTATATTCGTCAGGGGCAAAATAACTTGGAAATTAGTGCAGTTAATACAATTGGTCGGGAGCATAAAGTTATACGGAGAGTCTACCGAAGTAAGCTACTTGATTAACAGAGGTGGTTAGCGTATAATCGTCATGTTACTAATTAACTCAGTCTACATGGATTAGTGTAGACTCTGCGTTCACAACGTGGATCCAACGGAGGAATTATGCGAGAGTATGAAATCGCAGTCATCTACCACCCCGATCTAGAAATCGATCTAGATAAGGCATCAAAGAAGGTAGAAAAGGTCTTTTCAGACCACAAAGCAAAAATTGAAAAAACCGACAACTGGGGTAAGCGAAAGCTTGCATATCCAATTGCCAAAAAAGATAGCGGTATCTATGTGTTTTACCGTGTCAGTATTCCACCAGAGAATGTGGCAAAACTAGACCAAAACCTAAACATTACCACAGAGGTTATTCGGCATTTGATAGTCAAACCGGGCCCTGAAGTAGTTAAGGCACCAGAGAAGGTTGAGCAAGAGGATAGCAACAATAAGGAGGGCGAAAGCGATGGCAAGGAGCTTTAATCAAGTTACTTTGATGGGCAATCTCACAAGAGATCCCGAACTTCGTTCAACACCTAACGGTCAAAGTGTTTGCAGTTTTAGTCTTGCACTCAATCGAAGCTATAAAGGTGCTGATGGCAACTGGCAAGAGGCAACTGATTACGTTGATGTCGTTGCTTGGGGTCCACTTGGCGAGCGAGTGTCGCAGTACCTGAGCAAAGGACGCAAGGCTTTAGTTAGTGGTCGTTTACAGAGCAGTAGCTGGGAACAAGACGGCAAAAAGCGCACTAAGGTTGAAGTTGTGGCAAATGATGTTACGTTCCTCGATGGGCCTGGTGGGGCTGGCGATAGTGCAGCACCAAGTGCTGGTGGGGCTGCTGCAAAACCTGCAAGCAAGAAAAAGTCTGACGACGATGTCCAAATCGAAGATATAGACACCGATCAACCAATTGACCTATCAGACATACCGTTTTAATTTACTAAGAAAATAAGGAAATATAATGGCAAAGATATATCGTAAAAAAGAAGACAAAGACATTGTCTTCGACTACAAGGATTTCAAGACACTGCAACGATTCGTGAACAGCTATGGACAGATTGAAGTACGAAAGCGAACCGGCCTCACTGAGACAAAGCAGCACGAACTTGCTACGGCAATCAAGCGAGCCCGCCATATGGCGTTGCTGCCGTTTGTCGCTAATAACTAAGGTTTTTATATAATCTTATGCGGCAAAAACCCGCCCACTAATTGAGTTGGCGGGTTTTTTATAGCCCTTTGGTAGTTCGATTCCATCAGAAAATCCCCCAATTTT
>CAZNVG010000036.1:0-10654 GCA_964576475.1 uncultured Candidatus Saccharibacteria bacterium
AGCGTCTGCCTCTTAAGCAGAATGTCGAGGGTTCAAGTCCCTCCTGACCCTCCAAGCGTAGATTTGTAGCCCAGTGCTACCTGAAACAGTCCGTTCATATCAGTTGGCGGGCTGTTTTTTGGTGTTTCAAAATCTATGTCTGCGAACGTTGGCATAGTGTTGAATATGAGAGCAAAAAATGCCGAGCGGCGGAGCGAGTTACTGGTGTTAAATACCAGTTCGTACAGGTGTTTCAACAGGTACCTCGCGTATTGTAAAACCTGTTCCATATAGACGGTATTCTCGGCCTGACAGAGCAACTGCTCATCGAGCGCTTTAATTTGCTTCTCCGTGCTTACGATCTCGTTTTCCATGTACTTTATTGCCGTCTCACTCGTCAGTATCTTCATATGATCAAGCGTGACGCGGATTTGTGCTTCGAGAGCTTGTTTCTGCTCAATAAGCTTGTCATTGTCCTGGGCGGTTTGTGAGACTTTTTCTTCATACGATTCGGCTATCATTTGAGTCAGCTTATCGATGTACTCTGGTGCGATCTCAATACTCTTCATGAAACGCTCGATTACAGCGTCAAAGTCAGCAAGCGGCTTTCTAAAATAGTGACCGCCACGAGAACAATGGTAGGCCGGATAATATTTGCCCATTTTGCCACGCGCCGCACTTCCAGACAGCGGCTTTCCACAGTAGGGGCAGCCTATGACTTTCTTGTACGGAAACTTGTCGTTGATAATCTTTTTGACCTTCTGCCATTCCGGCAGCTCTCTACGGTGAACAGTTACTCTGTTGCTGTTGAGCTCAATGATATATTTGCCGTGATTAGCGTCATTAAACATATCTATCGACACTAAGCCGTCAAACTGTGCCTTAACCGGCTTGTCATGCGTCCATTTCTCCTGAATTACACCAGCATAAATCAGCCGGTGGATGAAACGATCAACCATCTTCTCGTCCATCAGCTTCCCGCCATGCACGCTCTTGATCTTTGAAGGGTCATATCGATCACGCACAATCGTCGTACGTGTCCTAAAACCAAGGCTATTACACGTATCGGCGATTTCCTGGTTACTATAGATACCTTGAGCTCTCATTTCAAAAACCCGGCGAATAAATACGGACTCCTCGGGATGCGGCTTGAGTATCATGCGCTTACCGTGGTTGCTATCAACCATTTCGCTCACGAAGCCGTAGGGAGGCATACGCATCCAATAGCCAAGTTGCGTATAGCGGATCTGAGCACCGATCATACGCGTCATGATGTCACGCAGTTCGTCCTTAGCGTGTTCGGCCTCCAGTATCTCACTCTTGAAACTGGGGCTATAGTCGCTCCAGTAGTACTTAAAACCTGTATACTCCAATGTATTGACACGTCGAGTATCGATAATACCAAATGTATCGATAAGCGTTACATTGAGCTCATCGAGCTGCTCTTTGAGCTTGATATATGCTCCCGAACCGCCACGCGTAAAACGATCTATCGCTTTGATAAGCACGACTTCGATGGTTCGATTTTCTCGGCACTTTTCAACAATTGCCTGCATCGGCTGTTCTTCGTGTGATGCCGACTCAACCAAAACGACCGAATCGATAATCTGTATATTCTGCGTCCTTGCAAGGCTCTCGCCTCGTTGCCGCTGCTCCTCCGGCGAATCGCCCTCGCGTTTCTGTTTACCAGACGATACTCGTATAGCAAGCAGGCCGATTCTTTCACTGTTTGACTGCATCGTCCGCTCCTATATTGAGGATAGTAGCTATCTTGGCTCCCACGTCCTGATCTTCTAAAATTCGCTCAACAACCAGATCGGCTATGATTCGCATACGTTGTTCCAGCGTATAAACGAACACCCCTTCGGTTACTGGTTTCGGCTTGTTTTTTGACCCCGCTGTTCTTGACATAATTTTGCCCAATCAACTATGCTTTATATGAATAGTATACCACCCGAATATGAATAGTTGCAATACTTTTATGCTAAATTCCTGTGGATAAAATCCCCACTATGCAAATACCATATATTTTGTTGTTTTTTCCTCTGTTAGCTCTTTTCTTTTTTCTCTCCTTTCTCTATATATACATATAAGGCAAATGTATGAAGCGGTATGAGCCAAAAGCAAGGTACAAGATCTCGGATAGTCAGGTGAGGTTATTATTGGCTGTATTGAAGTATCGGTTTGTGAGTAGTGATGTCGTAGCAGAGAGTATAGGGAAAGATAGATCAACGGTATACGAGCGGTTAAGTGTCTTAGTCGATCAAGGCTATGTCGTAAAGATGTATGACAAGACGTATAGATTGCGGCAGAGACCGGTTATCTACTATTTAGCACCACTCGGTATACGGTGTCTTAAGAAACTCGGGCATGAACGGACGCAGCTCCACTACAAGAACAAAACCTTCACAGATGAGCAGATAGATGAACAGTTCTTACTTGGTGCTATGGCACAAGCGATCCGGCGGCAATACGACGACAAGCTCATACTCTATACCAAATACCAGTTAGGAAGCGATGATTTCTACTTAACGCCGCCGCCCTTTGCCAAGTTTGTCGGAAGAACAGATAAAATCCCAGACTATTTTATGGAGTACTTCCCAGAGCGGCATGAGAGCTGGAAGATTAGACGGCGTATTAACCAGCATATTGACTATGCTGATGAAAACGATGAGTATACCTACCCGCATCTGCTCATTGTCTGCGGCAACCAGAACACCGAGAAACGGGTGGTGCGAATGACTGAAGACCTATTGGCAGACTTCCTGGTGTTTACGACCACCAGAGAACGGCTGCTCAGCGGCGAGAAAAAGGTGTGGCTGAGACCCGAGGAGGTGGACTGGGAGGAGGAGCTGGAGTTTCATACACTGCCGATGAGGTATGAGGAATGAAATATGCCGACAAGCAAAAGTGAAATACCACCCCTGTAAAAGTAAAAATTAAGTGAAATAATGTAGTATTCACAAGTGAAATACTGTGATACAGTAGACACATGATCAAAACGCCAGAGCCGAACTACAATTCGAAGTTAACGGACATCATAATTCAGCTAGAACACTTGCGAGGACGTAGCGTCTCTAGTTCAACAAGCCAACAGATATTCGTACAACTCAAAAATCTTTTCCATATCATCGAAGCGCTATCCAGTGCTCGTATCGAAGGCAACCATACGACACTTGCAGGCTTCGTGGAAAAGCGCGCTCGAAAAAGCGAAAATGCGCAAAATGAAGACGAGAGCATGAAGGAAATCATCAACCTTATGCATGCGCTCGACTTTATTGATGAGCATATTGCAACCATGCCAATAGGCCGTGATTTCATACTTGAGCTCCATAAAATTGTCGTTAGTGGTTTGACCCGCGAAGGCGATGACCACACTGGTGGTTTCCGTACTAAAGATGTCTCAATCGCAAATTCAAAGCATACTCCACCATCACACTACGATGTTGCCGACTTGATGCGCGAGCTTATTGAATATATCGGCGGTGATACGAATAGTCGCGATGAACTACTTAAGATTGCGCTGGCGCACCACCGTTTTGTGTGGATTCACCCGTTCGGTAATGGTAACGGCCGTACTGTGCGACTTCTGACATACGCAATGCTTTGCAAGAAGGGGTACATTGAACCAAACACACTCCGCCTATTTAATCCGACAGCTGTGTTCGCTGGTGACCGCTACAAATACTACGACATGTTGGAACGTGCAGATAGGGGTGATGACACAGGCTTACTTGACTGGAGCGAATATTTCCTAAGCGGTATAAAAGACGAAACCGAAAAAACATTGCGCCTAGCAGATAGTAATTTCGTGAACGGCAAACTGCTCTTACCGGCTATATCACGTCTCAACTCGGCCGGGGTGCTTACAAGATTGGAGACGAGCATATTGGAACGCGCCGTGCGTAAGAAGACCATTAAAGCAGCTGACATTGCCGACCTGTGGGACAAAGATGTTGTGCCTTCTGCGGTTGCTAACCAAATTAAGAAAATGCGCGACGCTGGCTACCTGGCTACACTAAAAGAAGGTGGCCGCGAGTATAGCATAAACTTCATCGACAACGATCTAACGCGTCTCGTGCTGGATCAAATGGAGACTGAAGGGTTGTTGCCGATTAGAGTTGATGACCTGGCGAAAGGAAGGACTGAGTAACATGGGGCTTATCGACAACAAAGAGAAAACACTACAAGAGGCACTGAAGAATGCTTTGCCGAGCGCGGAGCATGTTGATATCCTCACAGCCTACTTCTACTTTTCTGGGTTTTCTGCCCTTGCGGACGAGCTTAAGGATAAGAAAATCCGCATTTTGGTAGGTAAAGCAATTGACCCAGCAGCTGTCGATGATCTCAGTTCTGCGATGAAAATTGACCCTAACGTCGGGCTTGACACATTTCAAAGCCGCAATTACCTCAGTCTTACTCGCACCCAAAAGAAGAAGCAATACACAGATGGTTTTGTAAAGCTCTTCAATAAATCTGCCCTTTCAGAAGCGTTTGATGGAACCGAAGACCAGCGCATGCAGAAAATTTTTGAGGATAAGCTTAGAGACGGCTCTCTCGAAATACGCATGACAAACGAGCAGAACCATGCAAAGGCTTATATTCTCACGAATAAGCCGGAATTCTCACAGGGCGGAGATTTCAAAGGCAGTGTCTTTATGGGCTCGTCTAACTTTACCTATAACGGACTTGTTGGCCAAGGCGAACTGAACGATAAGTACATGGACAACGACAGCTACGACAAGTACGAAAATAAGTTCAACGAGCTATGGACTGACTCAAATACTATCGACATACAAGTCCAAGACACTCCCGATGTCGAAGATAGCTTTCTCAACCAGATTCAAAGAAAATTATGGATTCACGCAACTCCAGATCCATACAAGATATTCATCCGAGTGCTACACGAACTCTATGCTGAAGTTGAAGATGAAGATGTGAAATCACCGGCATCTATAACCGGTGGCAGATTTGCAAACCTGAAATATCAGCTGGATGCCATCCGAGCTGGTATTGATTGCGTCAACAAGAACAACGGCGTAATCGTGGCTGACGTCGTAGGCCTCGGTAAGTCAGTTATTGCTTCTGCCATTGCGCACAACCTAGAAATGAGTACCATTATCATCACGCCACCGCACCTCAAGTCCCAATGGCAAGATTATGCAACTCGCTTCAAGATACCCGGTGCGTACGTTGAGAGCGGCGGCATGATACAACATCTGCACGATAGATACGCGAAAGATAGCGAGCCGAAGCTCTACATCATCGACGAGGCGCATCGTTACCGTAATGAGCTAACTGACGACTACCAGTGGCTTCATCAGCTGACGCGGTCACACCCAGATAACAAGGTACTATTGCTCACGGCCACGCCGTATAACAACCGCCCGCAAGACTTATTCGCTATGGTGAAGTTGTTCCAGACACCCAGCCGCTCGACCATCAACTCGGTAGATAATCTTGGAATGCGATTCGACGATCTAATCATCAAATACAAGAAACTCGAAAGAGTTGGCAAGAAAAATCTTACAGATGAGATTAAGACCGAATTTCAAAAACTCAGTCGCGAGCTACGCCTACTTATTGAGCCGGTAGTAATCCGACGCTCTCGCATCGACCTAAAGGAAATCAAAGAATATGACGACGACCTCAAGAACCAAAACATTGAGTTTCCAGAGGTTGTTGGTCCTGAATTGGTTGAATATGATTTGGGTAATATTCGTCAGCTATACGTTGATACGCTTGAGAAGTTGACCGATACGGAAAACGGCTTCAACGGCGCCCGCTACCAGTCGGCGTCATATATTAAAGATCGCGAAGAGTTCATGGCAAAATATGGTCTATTCTTTGATGATTCCGACCTCAAGACAGCCCAAGCAAACCTCGCATTCTTCATGCGCCGGTTACTTGTACAGCGTTTCGAGAGCTCAAAGTATGCCTTTCAGTCTACGCTCAATAACATGATTCGCTCACACGAGATCATTCTTAAGTGGTGGGACAAGGGCTATGTACCGATTCGCAAGAAGGAAGACCTCATTGATCCTGATGAGCTAGAAGAATTTGATAGCATCGAAGAAATAAACGCCCTAATCGAGAGCGGTGAAGACATTGATATTGAGGCGATTAAGAGAGTGGCACTACCCATCCCAAGGGTAATATTCGAGGATACCTTCGCCACACTTGTTCGTAACGACCTGGAGCTGTTGCAAAGCATCAAAAGCAACTGGTTCTCCGATGGCCTAACTGGTGATGATCCAAAACAGGCGCGTACCGAGCAGAAGCTTCACGAGCTCCTGAACGAAAACCACGAACGCAAGATCGTCATCTTTTCCGGCTACGCCGACACCGCCAATTATGTTGCTAAAAACTTGCGCGAGCACGGCTTCGAGCGCACCTTGCTTTACACCGGCTCTTCCGGCAATGAACTCAAAAAGATTGTCAGTGAGAACTTTGACGCGTCATACGACGGCGAGCAGAAGAACGAGTATGACATTATCGTAGCAACTGACGCACTGTCAGAAGGTTTCAACCTTCACCGTGCGGGTATCATTATCAACTACGACATCCCCTACAACCCGACACGCGTTGTGCAGCGCATCGGCCGCATCAACCGCATCAACCAAAAGATGTTCGATAAAATCTATATCTATAACTTCTTCCCGACTGATGTAGGTGAAGATATTGCGAACGTCAAAGGCATTAGCACGCTTAAGATGCTACTCATCAACAATATCGTTGGCAGTGACACGCGCACGCTTACACCTGACGAAGACCTCAGAAGTTATTTTAAGAGCACGTATAACGATGCAGACGAGGCAGCCAGTGAGCGCTCATGGGATAACGAATACCGCAATATCTATAACTCTATAAAACACGATTACGCACTATTAAAAGAAGTACAAAAGATACCGGAACGCACGCGAATCGTGCGCGACAACCGCTCGGACAACGTGTCTATATCTTTCGCCAAACGCGGCAATGGCATATTATTCGCGCTAGCTGACGAGTACGCTCTAGAGGCAGAGATACTATCTCCAGAATTCGTACTGCCACACTTCAAAGCTGAACACGAAGAAAAAGCTCACGAAGGAGATGCGCAACTAGACAAAAAGTTTGAGATTTTGCGTAAGCGTATCACCGCACCGCACCCGCTCCCCAAAGTACAAGGTCGCCGCGCCGATGCAATTAAGGTGGTAGAAGCACTGAAAGAAGCGTATTCACCCGAGCGAGATTATCTCTTTGACCTGTACGATGCGATTCGTGAATTTGACGACCTGTCGAACGGCGAGCTTAAATTCATTGCTCAGCTGCGGCTTGATGATCTCGATTCGGCAGTCCGAGAGCTCAAACAGAAATTCACGCCGCACTACCTTGGCGTTATCAAGGAGAGGGCTGAAGCTATAGACAGCGTATCTGAAATAATAATGTTTACGGAAGACCTGCGCAAATGATACTAAACGAACCCTACACAAAAGAAGCTTTTACATCATTCATCAAAGACTTTTTGCCTGACTACCAAAAAGATGAACGCGACGTACGTGTCGATGGTTCAATCCTGACACATGTAACAAAACTTGGCGAATCCAAGACTCGTTCTTTAGACGTCGCTGTATTGGAGGCCGAATGTGAAGAGACTGATAGCGGCAAGCGAATTGCCATTACTCAGGCTGCTTTCAAGGTTCTTCGAGACCATGGGATTCGCAATGCCATCATTGCATTCCATGACGGCGCCGACCAATGGCGGCTGTCGCTCCTGACCTCAACACTCGAGATCAAGGACGGCAAGGTTGTCAAAAAGGACAGTAATCCTCGTCGCTACTCATATTTGCTTGGTGTTGGTGCCAAGACGAACACTCCTCACAAATTCCTAATCGACAAAGGCCGAGTAGAAGACATCAAGCAACTACAAGAACGCTTCTCGGTCGAGGTGGTCAATAAGCAATTCTATGCATTCGTGGCAGAGTTATTCACGAAGCTCGTGGGCGGCGAGCGTGGTGTAACAAAGTATCCAGGATTGCTCAAAATCAACGGCATTATAAGCCAAAATGTCGAGCATCAAGAGTTCGCGGTGCGCCTTATCGGCCGAATTATCTTCAGCTGGTTCTTAAAGGAAAAGAAAAGTGCTGCCGGTGTACCTATCGTGCCGAAAGAGCTTTTATCGCTTGGCGCCGTAGGTAGTAACGCTGACTATTACCACAGCATCCTAGAGCCGCTGTTTTTCGAGTTGCTCAACAAGCGAGTCGAGCAGCGCAACGAAAATCTACGCGAAGCGCCATTTTCGACCGTACCATACCTAAACGGTGGTTTGTTTAGCCCGCAGCACGATGACTATTACAACCAAAACTCATTTAACGGCGCCGGTACGCCTGGCCTAACACACATACCTGACAGTTGGTTTACCGAGCTTTTCACTGTGCTTGAACAATACAACTTCACCGTAGACGAAAATACCAGCTACGACGTAGATCTATCCATCGATCCTGAAATGCTTGGCCGTATATTTGAAAACCTGCTAGCCGAAATCAACCCGGAAACTGGCGAGTCGGCACGCAAGAGTACCGGTAGCTTCTATACTCCACGCGAGATAGTCGAGTACATGGTAGACAGCTCACTGCTTGAATTCCTGAAGAGCAAGACTAGTGCTGACGAAGATAAGCTCAAAGCTCTCATTAGCTGGGGTCAGGAAGACGACAAAGAACACGAGCTGACGGCTTATGAAAAGCAAAAGGTCGTAAATGCCCTAGCAGGCCTCACTATACTCGACCCAGCCTGTGGTTCTGGTGCGTTCCCGATTGGCATTTTGCAAAAGGTCGTGTATATACTTCAGCAGGCCGATCCACGCGCAGAGATATGGCTTGAGAATCAACTTAAAAGCATCTCTTCACCAGAGCTAAGGCGCGACATCCAAGAAAAGTATGAAAGCGAGAACTACGACTGGCTGCGCAAATACGGCGTGATTCGCGAAACCATCTTCGGTGTAGACATCCAGACTATCGCTACAGAAATCTCCAAGCTTCGTTGTTTCCTAACACTTATCATTGAAGAAGAAGTTGATGACGAAAAACCAAACCGTGGTATACACGCCCTACCAAACCTGGACTTTAAGTTTGTCACTGCAAATTCACTAGTGGGCCTGCCGGAAGGTAACTCTGCAACTAAGAGCAAAGCCTTAAACCTGTTTGAGGATGTGTCACACATTGAGCAGCTCAAGAGCATTCGCAATCAATACTTTGGCGCAAACGCTGATGAGCGCGCTCGTCTTAAGGATGAGTTCAGACTCTTACAGAACGATATGCTGCGTAGTCGAATTGCGTCTAATAACTCTACGTCTGACCTATATAACGAACTGTCCGATTGGGATCCATTCAGCCACAAGGCCACGGACTGGTTTGACGCAGAGTGGATGTTCGGCATAGAAGGCTTTGACATTGTGATTGCAAATCCACCGTATGTAGGTGAAAAAGGTAACAAAGACACCTTTGACAAGCTCAAACCAACCAGCCTCGGCAAGCGTTTCTACAAAGGCAAAATGGACCTGTTCTACTTCTTCTTCCATCTTGGCCTAGACGCACTAAAAGACGGTGGTGTATTGACATTCATTACAACCAACTACTACCCAACAGCAGACGGCGCGATAAAACTACGCAAAGATTTCTACGAGCGCACGAACATTGTGCGGCTAATCAACTTTGGCGAAATAACCGTCTTTGACAGCGCCCGCGGCCAGCACAACTTAATCACCATTTTGCAAAGGTCGGTCGCGCCAAGCGCAGACTATGAAACTGAAGAGATCGTAGCTAGTAGCAAGGGTAGTATCAGCAGTGGCGCACTCACAAATATACTGGCCGGCGAGAGCGAGCTAGTACACGTTGCCGAAGTCAAAAAGACGAGCGTCTACGACTCAGTGGGGGTGAACTTCTATATTCGTTTTGCCGGTGGCCACGGTGGGGTTGATGAAATTTTGGACAAGATGTCAAAATACAAAAAACTTGAAGAATTTGCTGTTGCTAATATGGGGTTAAAAACTGGTGCAGATAAGTTCACTGACGCACATGCAAAAAAATATCCAGATATTAGCGCAAGAAAGGGGCAAGGTATATACGTCTTCCCTAAAGGTGAAGCGGAAAAATTATTTGGGGATAACGACTTCATATTGCCATGGTATAAAAACAGTGACATAGAGAGGTATGTATCGAGTACGAATAATCGTGACGAGGTAATGTTTGTTAACAATAAAACAGCCTTAGATGATTTGCCTGCACAGTATGTAACTTATCTGCGCCAATTCAAGCCCATCCTAGAAAATCGGGGACTCTTTGAAAACGGCAAACGTCCATGGCACGTTATGCAACAAGCTAATTTTGGTAGAATTTTGGATAACGAGAAAATCGTAGTGCCATACAGGAGCAAGCGTAATGTATTTGGCTACAACGACACACCCTGGTATGCAGCATCGGATGTGTATTTTATAACTGCAAAAAATGGAGTCCTATTCGAACCGTACTACTTACTGGGGATACTAAATTCTAAATTACTATTCGTGTGGCTATTTCACAGAGCCCGACGCAAAGGCCAAATGATTGAGCTCACAACAAAGCCAATTTCGGAAATCCCAATCGCCATCGGTACGCCAGACCAAAAGCAGACAATAGAAAAACTGGTGCGTGAAATCATC
>CAZNVG010000037.1:0-10527 GCA_964576475.1 uncultured Candidatus Saccharibacteria bacterium
ACTCGCTAAAACACAGCCGGGTAAACCAGAGCTTACTCAGCAGTTTAACTTGATACTTGGTGGCACCGAGGCATGCAAAGCTTACAGCGAGCTTAATGACCCCGTCGATCAACTGAACCGTTTTTTGGAGCAACAAAGGTTGCGCACTGCTGGTGACGACGAGGCACAAATGCTGGATATAGATTTTGTGGAAATGCTTGAGTATGGCATGCCTCCGGCCTGCGGCTTTGGATACTCAGAGCGACTTTTTTGGATGTTAGAGGGCGTAACCGCTAGAGAGGGCGTGCCTTTCCCGCAGCTTCGACGGGGGGTTGATGAGGTGACCAAAACAATTTACCCTGACGTGGTCTTTGATTAGCTTACATAAACATAACTATGATACTGGTATACTAAACTACAATGATTGAAGTACTAAAAGTCTCCAAAACCTACGGTAAAAAACAAAATGCATTTACCGCACTCTCTAACATTAGTTTTGTCATTCCTGACGGCGCCACGGTTGCGATAATAGGTAAAAGCGGTTCTGGAAAAAGTACGCTTATGCATATTATGAGTGGCTTGGATCATCCAAATGAAGGTAGTGTGATTATTAACGGTCAAAACCTTCATCATTTGAAGAAGAAGGAGATGGATCGGTTTAGGGCTAAAGAAATGAGTTTCATTTTTCAGGCTTTCTTCGTTGAAGGGGCACAAACAGTTTATCAAAACGTCGCATTACCTTTAGAGATTGCAGAAGTAGGGCGTCGGAAACAATTGGTTAGAGAAGCATTGGAAAAAGTTGATCTTGTTGACAAGATCAATAGTCGAGCAAATAACCTTTCTGGTGGTCAGAAGCAGAGACTTGCTATTGCTCGAGCGATCGTAAATAAGCCGGGCTTGATATTTGCAGATGAGCCTACGGGAAATCTTGACTCTGTCACTGGCGATAAGATCATTAAGTTGTTGTTTGATCTGAATAAAACGATTGGCAGTACCCTTTGTATTGTTACGCACGACCACGAATTGGCAGATAAGTGCCAAATCAAGATAACGTTAAAAGACGGCAAGATAATTAGTACCGAAGGTTTACCCACTAAATACGTTAAGGGAAAGAGAAAATGAGAATACGAGACATTACGCGCCGAAGTGCTCGAAACCTTCGTCAAGCCAAGGCTAGAACTATACTGACATCACTTGCAATTGGCGTGGGCGCATTTGCACTGACTCTAACTTTAGCTGCAAGTAACGGCGTGCAGCATTTTGTAGATAAGATCATCTCCGACAACTTTGATCCTGCAGAACTCATAGTTGCCAAGGACGAAGCAGTGATCGGTCGTGGCGATACAAGTAAACCCAAAGAATACGATGATAGCTATGGGAGCTACGCCACAAACAGCGGTGCGCCCACACAGGTGAAGCAACTTACAGAAGAGGATATAGCTAAACTAAAGTCATATCCTGAAGTGGAGCAAGTCAGAGAAGGAATGATTGTTAATCTGCAGTATGTGACACGACCCGACCAGAAAAAGTATGTCGCAACAGCCATTGATTTCAGTCCAGCCCAGAACCCTGAGCTGCTTGCCGGCAATATTGAGAAGCCACTTGGGGGTAAAAAAGTGCTCGTGCCAGAAGCATTCGTGAGTACGCTCGGTTTTGCTGATGCGGCAAGTGCTGTTGGACAGAAGCTGACATTCGCGGTCAGAAAGCCTATTACCCAAGCAAGTGTCGAGCAATCAATCAGACAAGGTTTACCGACGGACGCAGGTGCTGCACAGCAGCTCGCGAGTCAGAACACGGTAGAGATTGAGTATACTATCGCAGCTGTATTGAAGAAGCCAACTACTTCACAGCCAGGCACTGAACTGTACTTTTATGTAGGAAATGAAGACGCCAAGGCGCTGAACGATATTGCAAATGAAGGCACACCACAGTATCGCAAATACCTCTATTCGTATGTTCGTGTCAAAGACGGCCAGGATAACGTCAAACTAAAGGCGGTTCAGGATACACTAAAGAAAGATGGTTTCTACACGCAAAGCGTGGAGGACACTCAGCAGTTCCTCACACAAATCATAAATATCCTCAAGGGTATAGTTGTGGCATTTGGCGCAATCGCTGTGATTGCGAGCGTTTTTGGTGTTGTGAATACAATGTACATAAGTGTTCTACAGAGGACGCGCGAGATAGGTCTTATGAAAGCGCTTGGTATGCCAAAGCGAGATATTGGTCATTTGTTCAGGTTTGAGGCGGCTTGGATTGGTTTTTTGGGTGGAGCAATAGGATCGCTTGGAGCTTATTTGCTTGGCGAGGCAATAAATCCGAAAATAACAGAGCAGTTAAAGTTGGGTGAGGGTGAGAAATTACTTATCTTCCAGTTCCCGCAAATTGCCGAACTTATATTCTTCTTGATCTTGGTGGCAGTCTTTGCGGGTCTACTGCCAGCGCGCAAGGCGACAAAGCTAGATCCAATTGATGCCTTACGCACTGAATAATCTTACACGCTACAGGTGCTATTTAGGGGTATACTAGGAGTAATATGATAGACATTCAAATTGTTCGAGATGATCCGCAACGGGTAAAAGATTTTTCTCTCGCAAAGGGATATACGGTAGATATTGATGAGTTACTTGCTGTTGACGAGAAGCGACGATCGCTTACTCGCGAGATAGAGGATAAACGTCAGGAACGAAATCAGCTTATCGCCGTAACAAAAGGCCAACGACCAAGCGATGAGCAGATTCAAAAAGGTCGATATGTACGTGAAGAAATAGATGCGTTAGAGACTGAGCTAAAAACTGTCGAAGAAACATATAATCGTCTCATCAGACAAGTTCCAAACGCTCCAATCGACGAAGTACCTGTAGGTAGTTCTGAAGAAGAGAATGTAGTCGTTAAAACAGTCGGGGAGCCTACTCATTTCGAATTTGAACCAAAGAATCACTGGCAGATTGGGGAAGCGAAGGATTGGATCGACAAAGAACGAGCAGCCAAAATTGCAGGTAGTAGATTCGCGTACATCAAGGGTGGTATGGTTCGTCTACAGTTTGCGATCGTACAGTTTGTCCTCGATACACTAGCCGACGAAACAGTGTTGCAGAAGATCATAACTGACAATAATCTCAATCTACCAGCCAAAGCGTTTACGCCAGTATTGCCGCCTGCGCTAGTGAATACTGCTGCCTATGAAGCAACTGGTAGGCTCGATGCAGAAGAGGTGACCTATAAATTGGCTGACGATGAGTTATGGCTTAATGCGAGTGCCGAGCACAGTCTTTGTAATATGTATATGAATGAGGTCTTGGCCGTAGAAGAGTTGCCGATTCGCTATATAGGCTATGCAACTAGTTTTCGCCGAGAGGCAGGCAGCTACGGCAAGGATACTGAAGGTATTTTCCGCATGCATCAGTTCGATAAACTTGAGATGGAAGTATTCTCAGATGCGCAGACAGGACTAGAAGAACATAGGTTACTCGTAGCGATACAAGAGTATTTGGTGTCTCAGCTGAAGCTTCCGTATAGAGTGCTACAAAAGTGTACTGCAGATATCGGCAAGCCAAATGCGCAGGGCGTCGATATAGAGGTGTGGTTGCCGGGGCAAGGGCAATATCGTGAAACGCATTCTGCTGACTATATGACTGATTTCCAGACAAGAAGTCTCCAGACGCGATATCGCGATACAGATGGAAAAGTTAAGTTGGCTCACACAAATGATGCAACGGCGCTGGTATTGAGTAGAATACCTGTCGCAATTCTAGAGAATTACCAAACCGCTGAGGGTAATGTGCGAATTCCAGAGGTTTTACGAAGTTACATGGGTAATAAGGAGGAGCTATGATTGAGCGATTAGAAATTAGTGGGCAACACTACAACGTGGATGATGATGTTAGAAAGTATGCTGAGAAAAAAATCGGACGTCTAGATAGGTATATGCAAACGCATGCTAAAAAGAGCGCACATGCAATCGTCAAATTGAGGCAAGAAAAGGCGAAAGATAAAAATAGATATACTGCAGAAGTTATCCTCAAATTACCACACGAACAAATCACCGCAAAAGATTCAACAATGAATATTTATGCAGCAATAGATATTGTCGAAGCAAAACTGCGTAATCAGCTAAAGAAAGCGAAAGATAAGGCAACGGACCACTCACAACGTCGTGCAAGAATTTTTGGTCGACTTCGTAAGCTTGCCCGAAGGCCGGCTGCCGAGTAGACTATAGAATACAAGTTTAGTGTTTCGTGAAGCAGCGACTGTTAGCGTAGCAAGAAGGGGAGTGAATACCGCGAATGAAACGGTTAGTACGACGTGTTTTGGGAGACCCGCAGGTTCAAACAATCAAACGACTGAAGAAAAAGGTTCGTGTCATTAATGATCTCGCGCCAAAGTATGAAAAAATGAGCGACAAGCAGCTCAAGGATCAAACGGCAGAGTTCAAGAAACGACTTTCTAAGAAGGGAGTTACGACAGACTCTATTCTTCCCGAAGCGTTCGCCTTGGTTCGCGAAACAGCCACACGAACGATTAAACAACGGCACTTTGATGTACAGCTGATCGGCGGAATGGTCATTCACGAAGGCGCCATTGCTGAAATGAAGACAGGTGAGGGTAAGACCCTGGTCGCAACACTCCCAATTTATCTCAATGCACTTATGGGCAAGGGAGCACATTTCGTGACGGTAAATGATTATCTCGCACAACGCGATGCGGGCTGGATGGGGCAAATTTATCACGCACTTGGATTGAGTACGGGAGTAATAATCGCCGACTCTTCATTTATATATGATCCAAAGTTCACCAATGAAGACCATGAAGATGAACGATTCCGCCACCTTAAACCGTGTACCAGAAAAGAGGCATACGGAGCCGACATTACGTACGGCACAAATAATGAGTACGGTTTTGACTATTTGCGCGACAACATGGTCAAAGACCCTGAACAGTTGCGACAACGCGATCTCTTTTTTGCGATCGTTGACGAGGCAGACTCAATTTTGATCGATGAAGCGAGAACCCCGTTAATTATTTCCGCACCTGCTGCAGACAGCAATAACAGTTACTCGCAGTTTGCTAGTATCACTAAGGCGCTCAAGCTGGAAAAAGATTATGTTGTTGATGAGAAGCAGCGAGCTGTTACGTTAACCGACGAAGGCGCAGAAAACGTTGAGAAAATGCTTGGTGTTGAAAATTTATATGCGTCTGAGAACGTGAAGCTCATCTATCATCTTGATCAAGCATTGAAGGCAGAGGGTCTTTTTAAGAGAGACAAGGACTACGTCGTTACCAAAGAAGGTGAAGTTATCATTGTCGATGAGTTCACTGGACGATTGATGCATGGTCGTCGCTACAACGAAGGACTACATCAAGCTATTGAGGCCAAAGAGGGTGTTGCGGTGCTCGAGGAGTCAATGACTCTTGCAACAATATCGTTCCAGAACTATTTCCGTCTATACGATAAGCTTTCGGGCATGACCGGTACCGCTCAGACTGAAAGCGAAGAATTTCATCAGATTTATAAGCTTGATGTCGTAGAAGTTCCAACGAATCGTGATATTGCGCGTGACGATAAAATCGACCTTATATACAAGACCGAAAAAGGTAAATTCAAGGCTATCGTAGAACTAGTTCGTGAATTACATATTAAAGGCCAGCCTGTTCTAATAGGTACGGTCTCTATTGAAAAGAACGAACTTTTGGGACGAATGTTGAAAAAAGCAGGTATTCCATACGAGGTTCTAAACGCTAAGAATAACGAACGAGAAGCAGGAATTGTTGCGCAGGCTGGTAAAAAAGGCGCTGTAACCCTCGCCACCAATATTGCCGGTCGAGGTACCGACATCGTACTTGGCGAAGGAGTTAAAGAACTCGGCGGATTGTTTGTACTAGGATCTGAAAGGCACGAATCAAGGCGAATCGATAACCAGTTGCGTGGTCGCGCCGGTCGCCAAGGCGACCCTGGTACGACACAGTTCTTTGTTAGTTGTGAAGATGATCTGATGAGAATTTTTGCTGGAGAAAGAATTAGTGCTCTAATGGATCGTCTTGGTGTCGATGATGACACGCCGATCGAAAATCGAGCCGTGTCGCGTGCTATAGAAGCAGCACAAAAGAAAGTTGAAGGCTTCAACTTTGATATACGTAAAAATGTTGTTCAATATGACGATGTCATGAATAGGCACAGAAAGGCTACATATTCTCGCCGGCGAGAGCTACTCATGAAAGATGATGTCAGCCTCGTTGTTAAGGAAATGATCTCTCAGGAAGCTGCGTTTATTTCAAGATTTGATAGTGAAGATGAAATTGATTTCAGAGCCGAAGTTCATGCCTTAGTGCCTTTATCTGATAAGTATCTCGATCGTCTCGTCGAAGCAAAAACATTCATCGATCGAGAAGAGATCATTGAGGATGGCGCCCTAAAGATTTACAAAAACCAAAACGAAGTATTTGGACAAGATGTTTTCCACCAAGTCGAGCGCGACATTTATCTACAGGTTCTAGATACACTATGGATGCAACATCTTGAGAATATGCAGCACCTTCGAGAGGGGATTAACTGGAGAAGTGTAGGGCAGCGTGATCCTCTTGTTGAGTATCGCCGAGAAGGCCAGAATCTTTTCGACACTATGCAGGATAATATCCGTCATGAGGTTGTCCGAGGGGTTATGCATGCAGAGCCGACAGGTTCTGTGAGTGCAGAACTGTCAGAAACTGAGTTAACGCGTGCAGCCCGTGCATCGACTGATAATGCAAACAGAATTATAGAAGTGGATCACACTGCAGAATTTGCAAATGAAGGGGAGATTGTCGAAAAGCAAGCGACCCCTGCGACACGACCGCCCCGAACAAAGGACGCAAAACGAGCAAAACGAAAACAACAACGTAAAAATCGCCGCAAACATTAAGGAATTATTTTGAAACACTCTGTTGAAGAAATTCAGCTTAGCAATGGTATTCGAGGCTTATTGATAGACGTTCCTAGCGCAAGTGTGATGAACTTTGATATAGAAATGCGTGCGGGTCACTATCTCGTGCCGAAAAAGAAGTGGGAAACTCCTCACATAATGGAGCACATGGTATTTGGTGCTAACAAAGCGTTCCCGTCGTCACGCACCTTCTGCGCTGATTTCGAAAAAAACGGCGCCTATAATAATGCCTCTACAGATGTCATTTCGCTACATTATCTCGCTGAGTGTGCAGATTTCGAGTGGGAGCGAATCATGAAAATGCTTTTATTGTCAGTCAGTCAGCCGTTATTTTTGGAAAGCGAATTTAAGTCAGAGTACAGTAATGTGCGAGAAGAAATGATTGGTCGTTCGAACAATAATTACCGTTACCTATTTCAGAAAATGGCGATGAGTACTGGCTATATCAGCATGACTGATAAAGAGCGAGTGAAATTGATGGGAAACGTGAACATCGATGATATACGAAATCACTTCTTGAGAACACACAGCACCGATAATCTTCGTTTTATAATTTGCGGAAATCTCGCTCGTCGCAAAGGGAAGATAATCAAACACCTTGAAGCAATCAAGCTACCTCGTGGTCAACGGTTTGCGTATCCTAAGCAGCACCTCAAGTCACTTAAGGACGTGCTTTATGTACGGCGCACGAATGTAAAGAACGTCTATTTTAGTTTGGATACATTTATAAACGAAGAGATTAGCAGAGAACAAGAACGTGCACTTAGTCTACTCGATGTGATATTGGGCGAGCGTGAGGATTCTCTGTTGTACGGGCAGGCACGTGAAGAAGGGCTTATTTATCACGTTGATGTATCTCACTTAACTGGCCTGGACAATGTTAACTGGGGTGTCAGCGGGCAGGTAAGCGTAGATAATGCGAAGGATATGTTTGCACTCATAGAGCGTCAGATATCAAAAGTTTGTGAGGGCGACATCACATCGCAGAACGTCAATTCGGCACGAGACTACTATATAGGCGCATTACAAATGAGTGTTCAAAAAATAAGTCGTCTGAGCGCATTGTATGCTAGACGCTATTTTCTCGACGAGCAGATACGCAACTTCAATGATGTGGCTGATGAGCTTCAGGGGATTGATAAGGATGATATTGTAGCCGTTGCGAATAGACTCTTTGCCAGTAGAATTTGGGCTCTTGGTGTTCTAGGCAGTAGTGGTGTTGCGCATGCACGAAGTTTACGAGAAATTGTCGCTCCATTGTGGGATAATTAATTCATGCGAATTGCACTAGCAGGATATGGTGTTGAAGGTCGATCATCTTTGCGTTACTTTGAGGCGCTCGGTCATGAGGTAAGTGTTTATGATAATAATCCCATCTCAGACCCACCAAAAAACGTAAATGTTACGGTTGGCTCCGATGCGTTATCACAGATTAATGACGTTGATATGATCGTAAGATCGCCGAGTGTGAGTCCGCAGAGTCTGCCGGTCGGTATCAAGATATGGAGCGCAACAAATGAATTCTTCGAACATTGTCCTGCTCAAATAATTGGCGTAACGGGAACTAAAGGTAAGGGAACCACCTGTACGCTTATTGCTGAGATGTTGCGAGCTGCCGGCAAAACTGTACATCTTGTGGGTAATATCGGCGTACCTGCGTTAGATGTATTATCGGAAATCAACAAAGAAGACATCATTGTATTTGAACTATCAAGCTTTCAGCTTTGGGATGTGCAATTTAGTCCTCATATTGCAGTAGTCCTCATGATTGAACCAGACCATCAAGACATTCATGTAGACATGGATGAGTATATAGAAGCAAAAGGACACATTGCGCTCTATCAAGGACGTAAAGATACTGTGATATACCATCCGACCAATATCTTCAGTGAAAGGATAGCTGGTTATTCAGTTGGCAAAAGAATCAAATACCTTGATAGTTCAGGAGCTTTTCTATCCGGGGTCGATAAGGAAGAGAAGATTGTTGTTGATGGCAAGGATGTGTGTCGTGTGTCTGAGATTGCCATGCTCGGCAGGCATAACATCGAAAATGCTTGTGCTGCAATTACGGCTGCGAGAACGTATAGCGCTGACTACGAAGCCTTTGCTAACGTGCTTAGGACATTCAAGGGCCTCGAACATCACCTGGAAGAGGTCGGGACTATCGACGGCGTGGTCTACTATAACGACAGCTTTTCTGCAGCACCGATGGCCGCAGTAGCTGCAACAAAGGCAGTACCGAACCCGAAGATAATGATATATGGAGGGTTTGATAAAAAAGCAGACATGGCATCTATTGCAGAGGTTGCAGCAACTGAAAACATTAAACACGCGATTCTTATAGGACAAACCAAAGAGTCAATTGCGCAGAACATGCAAAGTCGCGGTTTTAGCGATTTTACTATTAGTAACGCTTCAACTATGAAAGATATTCTCACAGAGGCTCGTGCACATGCAGAATCGGGGGATGCGATTGTCCTGAGCCCCGGCTGTGCAAGCTTTGATATGTTTGCAAATTACAAACAGCGAGGCGAGCAGTTCAGGGAGGCAGTAGGAGCACTTCATGACCAGTAACGATGTGTCTAAGTATAAAGTTTTCAAGTTTGTTTCATGGAATTTTGACTCAACATCTCATGAGCTTATATTTCGGTATGCATTTGACGATAGTTTGTTCTTCAGCGAAACCGTCACTTTTCCTGGCGCGTCGATTGATTTAGAAAAAAATAGTGTGCTTAGAGAGGCGTGCATACTAAGTTTTATTCTATCGGGGATTTCATACTATAAGTTATTTCCTGGCGCGTCGATTGATTTAGGTGACATAGAGCTACATGAGTTTCAGGCAAGGTTTTTCAATATAACGTATTTACACGGACTGAGTCAGTTCTTGTTTGAGAACAAATTATCTACAGATGTGATTCCGACTTTTCCGAGTAAGAATAGTGCAGAGAAACTTGTAGAGAAGTCCGACGGTGATGGAGTGCTGTTATTGCAGAGCGGTGGGAAGGATTCCTTGCTACTCGCCTCTATTTTGCAGGATAAGGATATTACTTTCACGCCTTGGTATGTATCTACAGCAGATACACACCCCGAAGTTATTGATAATTTCTCGACGAGCGCTCGAATTGTTCGACGTAAAATAGATCATGAAAACCTAAGAATAGGACAGCAAGAAGGTGGACGTAATGGGCACGTACCAGTCACTTATATAGTGATGAGCTATGCGCTCATAGATGCAATCTTACTCGGTAAGCGCTCGGTGCTGACTTCAATAGGCTGGGAAGGTGATGAGCCTCATGAATTTATAGGCCAGCTTGCTGTAAATCATCAGTGGTCAAAAACCTGGGAGGCGGAGCAACTGTTTGTAGAGTATGTACAATCTGCTGTGTCGAAAGATATGCAAATTGGGTCTCCACTACGTTCGTACTCCGAACTTCTGATAGCGGAACAGTTTGTTGAAAAAGCATGGAGATACGCACGGAGCTTCTCGTCATGCAACAGAGCGAACTATATGCAAGGTCATGACAATAAAAAACTGACGTGGTGTGGTGAATGTCCGAAATGTGCCAATAGCTATCTGTTATTTGCTCCTTTTGTGGATCCACAGGAACTTCAGGAAATCTTTGGAGGC
>CAZNVG010000038.1:0-9911 GCA_964576475.1 uncultured Candidatus Saccharibacteria bacterium
TTGGTCTGGAGCTGAATAATAGTATCAGAACAGATGAGAATGGTCAATTAGTGCACTGAGAAAACAACCATAATGATATTGCTTATTTTTACTTTTTATAGTATAATATGTGCATCTTTGTCATATTTAGACAGAGGTGGTTCTTTGCCAATTTGGAATTGATTCTGCATTGTTTGTGGACTGTTTTGTTGTTGGCGATCGGAGCTCACCAACCAGATGAGTTGCGATCGCTAACAACGTAACCAAGTACCACTACCGTCTCTGAAGGGAGATTGCAATGTATAGAATGCGTAAGTTTGGCCGAAGCCGTCGAGGTTCGAAGTCCGCAGCGCAGCTGCGAAACGAACAGCTCGCCGAGAAGCGTGCCATGCTCGATAGCCAGCGTATGTACATCGCTGAACAGTTAGGCCTGCTTCACAGCCACAGAACTCGACGAGACACCCTGGTGGGTGAACTCGATGGCGAGTCAAGCTCCTCGGACATCGACATCGTCAAAGCACTCGAACTACTGGTTCAGAACTACAACACCCTCATCGAGTTGAGGGAACGACACATCGAGCTGCTGAAGCAGATACTCAAGATCCACACGAAGATGCTCACCGAGGAGATCAGCGCCACCAGATACCCGGAAGCGCCTCGCGAAGGCTCAGTGATGAACTACGCAATCAAGTCGATTGAACTGAATGCTCGGCACTCACTGATCGAACTGCACGAGGAACTCGCGAGTGTTCAGCAGCAGCTGGATTCTCTCGGTGATTCGCTGGCCGTGTCCGACACCACGCACTCAGGCGCCATCGTCGACTAGACGTAGAAGTCAATTCCATCCGCATCGAACGCAAGTCCTGGGTCTTGGTCTCATTTATATACGCTTTAGCGTATAGAGACCAGGACCCAGGCAAGAATTATTTACTTATCCTCGCTGTTATGACGAATTAATAGAAAATCACGCCAAGCCTTTAGATTGTCGGCCCATGAGGTTTTAGCGTTGTTTTCAGCCTGCTTTCCTTGGTCGCTCAGGACTCCCGGATCAAGTGAGCCAGTTGGCTGATCGGCATTTGTTGGTCGAGGAAACGCGACAACCTTCTCGCCGGCTCCCGCTTTGTTGAATTTACGACGTGCTTCGAGCTCAAGATAGGCGTCAGATTTATAATATTCAATTTGGTATTTCAACTTGGCATTCTCAAGCTCGCGAACTTCATTTTCTTGCTGCAGTGCTGCGATATCTTTCTGGATGGAGTAGTTTTTTTGAATTACTTTTGCAGTGCTCCAGCTCAAACTAAACGCGATGATAGCGAATAGATACAGCGACAAATTGCTTGGGTGCAAATATTTTCGCCACCGCGCGGTGTTCTTTAGTAAGTCCAGATTCATGTTTGTTTGGCTTTAGGCACTACCTTTTCGTAACAACATTATGCCACGCAGGGCAATAATCTGCTATACTCCATCTGTTAATGCAGCTACCGCTGCTACACGGGGGCGTAGCTCAGGGGTTAGAGCAGTCGGCTCATAACTGATTGGTCGTAGGTTCAAATCCTACCGCCCCCACCATAGAAACCACCTGATTGGTGGTTTTTTGTTTGCTATGATAATCCAATGGATACACCGCTTATTGTTAGCTCTCTCGGATTACTCTCTGCTATCGCCTGGGGAATATCTGATTTCTTTGCAGCCAAGTCTTCGAAATCCATCGGACCTGTACTAACGGCATTATTAGTAAGCAGCATTAGCTGTATAAGCTTCATAATACTATTTGGACTATTTTTCCAACAAAGCATGGCAACCCTTACCACGTCTGGATTTATCAATGCTGCCGCTTCAGGTTTCTTTATATCCAGTGGTGTCGTTGCTTTCTTTGCTGGTCTTAAAATCGGACCAGTTAGCATCGTCAGCCCGCTCTCAAGCATGTATCCGCTATTTACAACTGTCATCGCATTAACGTTATTCGACGCAGTACTCAGTACACAGCAGCTAATCGGAATAGGCCTCGCTCTCGTCGGCGTACTAGTCACTTCTGAAATAACGCAATCCAAACCTGGCAAGCATAGACTTGGCGTCGGACCATTGTTGGCCTTACTCACTGCGCTGTGCTGGGGTGTGGGCTACACATTGCTCGCGCAATCGATGAAAACCCAAGACTGGCAAGTCTCTTCGCTCATAAACTATGCCTTCTCAGTCATTACGCTCCTGCTTTTGCTCCCTGCTATCAAAGGCAGTGAAGTCATTAACCGAAAAACGGTTTCTCGCGCACTACGCAATCGGTACGTCATAGGCACAAGCCTTGTACAGCTCATAGGTGTTGGCGCTCTTGAAATAGGTATCTCGAAGTCAACTGCCAGCAACGGCGCCATTGTGACCGCTATTTCAGCTAGCTATCCAGTTCTAACAGTTGTACTTGCGCTTAAGCACTTTGGTGAAAAGACTAAGTTTATTCCGCTTGCGGGCGCAGCTATAGGCATAGCGGGCATTGTGATTCTTTCCCTAGGTTGATTCTTGTAATTTTCCGATTTTATGGTACTCTACGTTAATGGAAAAATTTGAGGTTTTTCATCCTGATTTCATAGAGGCGAATCGTCATGTGATCGATACCCTATGTATAGAGTTTGATGAACAGTTAACCAGTCGTACCGATACAATAGTTTGTGTTGAAGTACTCCTAACACCTGCCGCCATAACAATTACCGAAGGTGAGCAAACTGCCACAACACTCGACCCAAGCTGCATAAGCGGCGACACCGAAGAAGATAAAGACTATGCAGATTCGTTGAACAAAACCTCGATTGCAAGCGCCCTATCTCACACACTCGATCTTAATTACTCGTTTCTCAAGTATGCACAATCGCGCAAAGAAGCGCTCGATCCACGCTTTGCAGACTTCGACGATGTCAACGACGACAACTTGGATGATAAAATTCGAGATTGCGAAAACATATATCGCACCATCGCGATGATGGACGATGACGAGCCAGCGGCGAATCGTCAACTCATGAGAGTAACGGCAGTATATCCTGACGGAAACCGCGCTGAACTTCGCAATCTGTACTACTTTGACGGCGAGATCAAAGAGCGCCTAAGCATATTCACGGTAAATGGTGACTGTGTTGATATTGATTATGAACAGACGCTTGGTGCAGCCAACATCGTAAAAGTGGCCTGTTTCGACGCTTTTGAATCTACTGCAGACGCAACTGTTTTCTTCTCATTTGATGCCTTTGCAGCAATTGGATTGTCAGGAGAGGCGCTTGACGAAAGGCTTGCCGAGATTCAGCTCAAATACATGGACACTCCCCACGAGCAGACGGTATCTAAACTCGTCTATGCGTTGCGTCCGCTTTATCAAGCCATCGCTGAATCAAGCGCACTGCGCAAACTCGTAGGCGACACCATACCTACCAACCAAAGACTTAGAGATTTTGTAGCGCTTCTGGCCGCTTAGTTCAAGTCTCTACGACGAAAGCTCACAAGACTCACTACGGCGCAGATCACTATCACTACTATAAAGAACATAAAGTTCTTGTAATTGCTGATGCCACTAAGTATCGATTCAGTCTGATAATAGTGAAATGGAAAAAGCTTACTGGGAGCTTTAAGCCAGCTAACCGTGCCGGCGAGTGAGCTGATGAGATATCCGCCTAAGGCAATGGTTGCACCGATGCCAAGACTAGCACTTCTAGCCTTGCCAGTCGCTGCTAGCGCAAAGGCAATGGCGCCGACCGACAGAACGAGTAAGTAGCAAGCTATGTTTGCTAAAATAATCGGCCATACACCAACGGTAAGTCCGACAATTCGCCCTGTAATTAGTGTCGTAAGCGCTCCTGCAAGAGTAACGATCAGAAGTATACCCATGCCGCTCAGCGCCTTTGCTCCAAGGAAACGAGCACGTGAGATTGGGCGAGCCAATATTGCTTCTATAGTATTGTCCTTTTCTTCGACGCCCACCAAAGAACTACCAAGAGAAATGGAGAGAATACTCAAAAGCATTGGTTGCATCAGAAAGAATATTTGAGAATTCAGAAAGCCAATCGGTGAGAAAAAATCCGTGCTGCCACCAAACAATTGCACTGCTGCTTCTGGAAGGTTGGCGAAAGTCTTCTCCAAATCGGCCGCTTGATCTTTGAACGAAGGATAGAAAATCATGTTTATGAAAATCAGTCCAAAAATTCCTATAGACCAGCCGAGAATACTCCATCGGCGTTGCTTTAGCGTGGCGAAAATAACCGCTTTCATGCGCGTTTGTCCTTATCTTCATAAAACTGCAAAAAGACGTCTTCCAGATCAAGGCTTCTTGTATTTATCTTAAGCACTTCATGCGCGGCAAGGAGCTGAAAGAAAGGCGACAAGTCACCTTTCATATTTAGCGACAAGGTATTATCGCGCACCGCAACCCCGCTCACTCCCTTAAGTTTCTTTATGGCTGCTTCTGGTGGCGAGTTTTTAAAGGTGATATCAAAGGTGTGTGCGCTATCGTCGATAAGTTCGCTGAGCGTACGCTCGCTCATTAGTTTTCCTTCTCTGATAATACCAATACGGTCACACACTTTTTGCACCTCACTCAGCACATGACTACTCATGAATATCGACGCACCGCGCGCTTTACTTTCGCGCAGTAAATCATAGAAAACTTCTTGCATTAGTGGATCGAGGCCACTGCTGGGTTCGTCGAGTATAAGTACTTGTGGCTGATGCATAAAGGCTTGAATAATACCGATCTTTTGGCGATTTCCCCGAGAAAGATCACCAATGGGCTTGCGAAGATCGGCCTTTAGCCTCTTTGCAAGCTCCTTAATGTATGCGGCGCTCTTAGCTGGCTGCAATTTGTGCATATATTCGAGGAACTCTTGGCCAGTCATCTTCGGGTACATAGCACTGTCGCCCGAAAGATAACCGATAGATTGCTTTATAGTCACGGAGTCACGCACTACGTCTTGCCCGAGTATCTGCGCATCGCCGCTACTTGGCTGAATAAAGTTCATAAGAAGCCGAATGGTAGTCGACTTACCAGCACCATTAGGTCCAAGAAAACCATAAACTTCACCTGGGTATACGTGCAGACTAAGCGAATCTAACGCAAATGTTGATGACCCAGCATATTTCTTGCTGAGCTTATCTATGACGATACTAGGGTTCTGGCGTGCCTTATCATTCATATACTTCAACTACTATTATGAACAGCACCGACCAAAAAGCAATTCCGCAGTGATCTACTCGGCTAAGGGTAGCTTCGAAACGATTTCGCTAGAGGCTTGGATCCGATTTTTGAAAAGACTTATTCTCTGCTGTAGATAATTATCAGCGATATCGAGCATCTGCCACCATTGATTCACTCGCTGGTTCTGCGGACCCTGCGTCAGTGACTTCAGAAGTGTTGCTTCGGCCTGGGTTCTCTTTTCGTCGTCCCAGCCACGTGCTGTGTGTACAACGTCTAGCATGGTCGTAAATTCGTTCCACGCAACACTTAGCAATCTACGTACTTCCATTTCACGCTTTGAAGCACGACCCGGTCGATGCGCATAGGCGTTCAGTTCACGAATATCACGATGAGCTTCAATGAGTTTAGCCACGTGATCTTGCATCGTTTCTAGTTTACCGTCCAGAGCGTGCCCTACGCTTCGTTCTCGCTTGGCCTGCGCTTCATCCGTTAATTCATTAACTGCTTGTGTCTTTGCGCGCACGCGGTCTGCAAATCGCTCTGGATATTGCACGACCATAGAATATTCCGCTGGGTTCAGTGCAATAACATGACCTGCAAGTCGCTCATTCACTGGCAACTGGTACATTACACCATCTTGGCGTTTCAGCTCCTTTAGTTCTGTTCTCGTCCCGAACAAGAAAGCCCCTATCTTTTCTGGGGTAAGCCATTCAGAATCTTGCTGTGTCACCGCCTCAAGGTCATAACGGCCTTGTGGATCGTATTGCCAAAGTTTTAAATAACCTCCAAAGGCATGTTGATCACGTTTGCGCTCGGGTGCAGTTTCGACTTTTTCTACAACTTGCTCAGTTGCAACCGCTCCAGCACCTGCCGGGTTGGCATGTTGGGCTGTTTCTGTGCCGCTCAATACTCCTCGTGCAATTTCCAATGCCGATAGTCCCGTTGCGACAGCTTCTGCGCGACCTTCCGCGCCAGCTTCTAGCCACGAGTTATCTGGCGTATGGGTTGGGACGTATGGACTCATGCCCTTACTATTGCCGTGAGTTTCAAGAGATTCATCTCGAGGAAGCGGTTCAATTGTCATGAGGCAATTGTATCACATTTATGCTTATTTGTAAATATCTCTCGGCATAACAAAACCCCGAGTCGGTTATGACCCGGGGCGTATGCTCTAACTCGTGTAGACCTATTACTTGTCAGTTCGCTTGAGAGTAAGGAATCCGTTACGTGGATTCTCGATCACTGCGTAGTTTGTAGGCAGTGCGTCGATTGCTTCAGGACGTACGTCTTTAGCAAAGTAATAGATAGTTTGTTCTTTCCCACCGCGCAAAGTAACCTTTTTGGCGTGCAGATAGTATGCAACCCCTTTAGAATTTGTGTGTGAAAACGCCATAACTCCTCCTTATTTGATTCGCGTACCCCTAAAATACTTGTTTGTCGTACCCCCTGTCAATCAGTTAATACGATTTTTCTCTCTAGAGATCGGCTTTTAACAGATAGGAATCAATGAGAAGTTTGATTATTCTCCCGAGAAGCATAAGGGTTAAACCTAAACTGACCACAACGCTCCAGCCTGCGAGATCTGGCGACCATTTTGGGCTTACAAAGTCGTACGTATAGAGTTCTTTAGGGACTTCAGCGGCAACCGCAGGGTTCTGATTGTTTGTTCTCGCCGCAACATATTCCTGGATACAGCTTGCTATAACGGTGAGTGGCACAGCACGCTGCTTACAACTAGCCTCAGCCTCGTTGTAGAGGCCTGTGTTACCGTTTGCAGCTGCAGCCTTGGCCTGTGCGTCAGCGACTGCTTTGTTGTACGTGTTGACGAGCTGTATGGGCGGCTCGCTTCCAGCGAATTCACTCTTTGAACGAAGATTAGTATTCATGTGTGTTGTGACATAAGCACGTAAGTCCTTCAGTGCTGCCTGCACATCACCTCCGTTCGCATCAGCTTCAACCACTTTAGTGCGCAGTTCAACCATGCGCAGGTTGTTTCGACGAAGGAGTAATACTGAAACTGCGCTCGAAACCACAAGTGCCACAATAATCGAACTTATACTTAGGGTGGCGAGAGTATGTACTAGTTTTTGTGCTGTCTTCATGTATGTTTCACCTTAAGAAGTTTAGACGGCTCTAGGAATAGACCAAGCGAAGAAATACCGGTGAGGATAAGGCCAATGGAGAGTACTGTCTTATCCTGCAACCAAAACGTCATCAGGAACAATCCTAACCATAGAAATGCACGTAATGTATTGCTAATTATCTCAAACATAGTAAACGTAATTATTCGGAACCCTTCAAGCTCATCAACTCGATCATACAGTGCCTTAAGGTACGGCAATTGGTACCCTAACGTTAACGGTTCATTCACTACGTTCACCAAAGCCGCTCCTCCAATTCCACCAACGAACACACGACCTACATACAGAAGCATATTGCCCAAAACGGCCATCCTATACGTTGACGCAATTCGTTTACCATCTGTAAGCCTAGCAAGATAACGCGTCGTAATGTAGGCGGTGGCTGCGCCTAGTGCAGTGATTGCGCCAACTTGCGCATAGGCGTTTGAACTAACTAGGAATATACCAACAAAGAGCGGCCAAATAACCCGAGTACCTACGTTGTCCATGCCATACGCCGTATATGCTATTGAATTGGGAATTAGATCCTTTATTGGAAATGCATCGTAATTAAGCGTCTGGCGTGAACGAACTGGCTCCTTCGTGCGGAAGAGCGGCCAAGCTGCAAACAATAGTATGAGCAGTGAAAGTCCAATTGTCAGTTTTGGATCAACGAAGCTTGCTAAAACACCGCCAATCAAAGGCCCTCCAATATTCCCTAGGCGCTCCATGAGCAGCGTCACGCCAATTTCCTTCCCACCGTGAGTCTTATGTTTTATTTTCGACAGATCGACGTGAAACGCAATATAGTACAGTGCCAGTGCGGCCGACGAGAATACCGATAGCACCCAGAGCGGCCATGAGAGTCTTTCCATAGTCAACAAAATTAAAAATCCAACAATCTGCAAAATATAACTAACTAACATTGCATGTTTCGGACCACTTCTTGCCACATACCAGGCAAATAACAAACATAATGCTGGGCGAATTGTGAAAAAAATAAGGTTATATAAACAAATTTCAGCAATAGTATAGCCAAGTTTATACAAGTAAATCGGCACAAAAATCCCTATCATACCAACGCCGATGCTGCGTAATAAAACACTCGAATAGACTTCGTTTAATTCGCTAAAATCAAAGCCACGCCAAGGGTGTCGCTTATAGAGCATTTTGAATGTAAGTTTTCGCAGCATGTTGATATTAATCGCTTATGCCTTGATTGTAGCATGGCGCTAGGTGGCTAGAAGTCGCTAGAATCGCCGAACGGTGCCCGATTTCTGGTCCACTTTTCGGTCAAGCCCTACGCTAAACCGATATTTCATAACCGGAAGAGAGACGACTTTGAGGTGGTGGAAATACGAATATTGCACCGAATCATCGACCGCAAGCAGCGGTTGCTTGTGTCGACGGTAGTCGTAATATGTGAAGACCGTGCCCGCTATAAGGAGTAATCCTACTGGACTAGCTAGTGCAACAAATACGCCTGTTTTGGCGAGTTGAGAGACTGGCGTACTCGCAGTAGCCACACCGAGCACGACAGAAAGGTTCACCTCAGCTACAGTGGCAGCAGTACTCACACTAGACGTAACAGCGGCGGCAACCTCGTTGCCTGTGTCGATATGCTCTACGGCATTAGTAAGTGTGTCTATCTTATCTATGCCAGTGCTGTTAAATGCTCCTGGGGTAGCTACGTAAAGATTTTGACCATCGGGACTCTGGAAGATACCTAAAGCACCAGCAGCAAGCTGTATGTTCGTCGTAAACTGTCCGTTAGACGGATTAAGCACGAATATCTTGTCTGAATAGCTGTTATTGGGGATTCCTGAACTACTTGCAGCATAAATTTTTGAGTTATCTAACGATAACACTGCATTGGTAAGCGGAGTGTCGCTATCCCAGACGGTTACCGACTGATCGGTAGCTACGCTCATCACACTTACTCTTTGGGAGTCGCCGTCACTACCGATACAGAATACATAATAGTAAGGGTACGCAGCGTCATCCGAGAACGCAGCCGATATAGCCTGCCTGCCATCGCAGCCAACATCAATTGTGCGATCTACTTGGTTCGTTGTAGGGTTAATGACCGCAACAGAATCACCTTGCATCGGGAACTGATATATCTCACCCTTCTGACTCGTTACCGTGACATTCGGCTGAAAGCCGACTTCAATGGTGGTCGTTGTTTGATTATTTGCCACATCGATAACCGACACGCTTTGAAGTCCAGTGTTTGGAGAAAATAACTTCGTGCCATCAGAACTATATGCCCCCATTGCAGTAAAGGCATTTGCAGGATACCCGCTAGCAGCTACAGGCACCGAAGGATTTGCGCTATCAAATTTGGCCGGTACATATGAATTATTGCTGTACGAGCCCATTTGATAAAAGATTCCGTTAACTTTCGATGGCGCAAGAAACAGTAAAGGGTCGTTCGTCGTTATTGGGAAGTTATCACCATTTATGGCGTCATCCGTTAAACGAATACGATTAATCTTTGTTGTGTCGCCTTGGTCATTGCTACTTACGTAATATGCATACCCAGTATTCTTGATGGATCGTGCCGTAATCGTATTGTTGCCGTCAGGCAAGCCTGTCACGTTCACCGACCACGCACCGTTGTTGTCCGAACGTGTCTGAGTCAA
>CAZNVG010000039.1:0-4435 GCA_964576475.1 uncultured Candidatus Saccharibacteria bacterium
AAAGAACTCTGGCACATGAACTGCACGGCATACCTTGTCTTGTCGGTCGAGTAGACTGCACGATTGTCGACGGCACGATCGTGCCTTACGAACTTGAAGACAGTCCTTCAGGTATCGGCATAGCTGACTTGCTCATACAAAGAGCTGATGGAAAGGGGATTGCACATCAGGTTCGACAACATTTTGTAGATTCCGTGGGAGAGGTGCCCTTTGTTTTAGTATCGGGTTCTAGAAACCACGGCACTGATGACTCGCTCGTTTTTGGCGACAGATACTTCTACGAGAAAGGCGATCATTCCATTCCAAAAGCACTACAAAATAACCCTGTCATCGTAAAGGCCATCCCTGGATCAGAGATGTCGAGAGCGCCGTATGCGCATTTGCAAAACCGCGCACTTACACCTTTGGAAACAGAAGGTGATAAAACGTACGCACTTCGAACTGGAATTGCAGCTGCAGTTCGCAGACCAGAGGACCTTCTGAGAGACGAGTCCGGCTCAATACGTTCTCAGGTTTTGAAAGCACGAATCGGCTCAATGGCCATGGGGGTCTGCGCATACTTGACTCCAAATGATCGAAAAAACTATGGTGCAAAGGGAGTTACTGCAAGCAAGCTCGAAAGAAAACGAGAAGAATTTTGTTCAGAAGCTGCTGGCGTATGCTTAACACAGGAATTCGCACCACCCATACAAACAAATAATGCTTCTGAAGCCGGAAATCTGATTCTACGCGTCTTTGTTCTTTCGAACAGAAACAAAGCAGGGCAGCTATCTGTACGCTCTATTGGTGGATGCTACGTAAGTCGACCTGACATAATCGTACACGGCGCGAGCAACGCTGTTGGTGGAGCGATTGTTCTAAACTGATCGAAACCCTTATACTAGAGTTAGGAGAAAAACAATGGAACAACTCATTAAAGACCTTGAAACTTTAATGTCATTTAAAACAGTCACAGGTAACAGACAGGAAGCTGACAAATGCATCGATTTTGTAGAGAAAGCCTTTGGCGACCAACTGCAAATTGAGCGCGGCGAGAATAACGGCTACCCGTATGTCATAGGCTACACTCGATCTGCGCGCACCCCAAAACTTCTGCTGACCGCACACCTCGATGTCGTACCGTGCGCTGAGAAACAATTTACACTACAAGACACTGGCGACACCTTGGTAGGTCGCGGAACATTTGATATGAAATTCGGCGCAGCCTGCTATTTGCGCCTACTTCGAGAGATTCCTGAAATACTACTGGGCGCCGACATTGCCATCCTATTCACGTTTGATGAAGAGATAGATGGCACTAATGGTATAGGCGCACTCGTGAAAGATGGGCTGAAGCCTACAATATCAGTGCTTCCTGACGGCAGCGATAACTTTAAGCTAGAGATACTCGGCAAGGGAGTCTGGCAAGCAAAGCTCAGTAAAGAAGGTCTACCTGCGCATGGGTCTAGACCGTGGGAGGGCGAAAGTCCGGTTGGTGGCTTGTTCGAAGCAATTCTTGAAATTGAAAAAGCGTTTGCATCACAAGGAAGAGAAACTGACACATGTTCAGTGACGACAATTGGTGGTGGCGACGCCCTTAATCGAACGCCAAAGGAAGTATTTGCAACATTAGATGTTCGCTACTTGAGCCCTGACACATTACGTGCATCAGTAAGCACCATACAAGACATTTGCAAGCACCATGGCGTAAGCGTAACTGTGACTGAAGAAGGAGATTCTTTTCAGATTGACACCGAAGATAGCAACATCAAGCTATTCGAGTCAGTCTATGAGCAGATGTTTGGCAAGAAAATGGAACACGTTATCGTGTGTGGGTCATCGGACACAAGATACCTAAGTGCAGTCGGAGCACCCGTAATCATGACTCGCCCTGATGGCGGTGGGGCGCACGGCGACAATGAATGGATAAGCAAGCAAGGACTAAGCGATTTCTACGATTTACTAAAGGAGTATGTAGTACAATGCCTAAAATGAAAGAAGTTATACTAACAGGTCTACGCGCAAATGGTGAACTGCATCTTGGTAGCTACCTTGGTGCGATGCTGCCTATGGCAAAATTACAGCAAGAACATACAGCTGATCGGCAAGTAAATATATTCGTGCCGGATCTTCATAGCCTGACAACACCAATCGACCACGGAACACTGCAGTCAAATATCAACACTAACTTGCGCATGTTTGTTGCTGCAGGCATTGACCTAAACAATGAAAATACGTATCTATATCGACAGAGTCATATACCTGCACACAGCGAACTTGCATGGCTTCTCGATTGTTTCACGTATTACGGCGAAGCAAATCGAATGGTCGAATTTAAGGAAAAAGCCGACCGCATCGGCAGCGAAACAATTACGATAGGGTTATTCAACTATCCGGTTCTCATGGCAGCAGATATTTTACTCTATGGCGCCCAATGGGTTCCCGTCGGAGAAGACCAGCGACAGCATTTGGAGCTAACTCGAACAATTGCACGACGAATAAACAATAAGTTCGGTGAGATATTTGTCGTACCGCACGAAACGAAGAAACAATTGGAATTTGCAGGCTCTCAGAAGCCAATCAGAATTAGAAGTCTGGCAAATCCAAGCGCTAAAATGAGCAAGAGCATCAGCGATCCACGCGGAACAATCCTACTTTCAGATGATCCAAAAGATGCAGCAAAGAAAGTAATGGGTGCTACAACCGACTCGCTTGGTGTTATAGCATTCAACCATGATACTCAGCCGGGAATTAGTAATCTGCTAGAAATACTCGCTCTACTACGATCAGAACCAATCGAAACTGTAGTTAAGGAATGGGAAGGAAAGACAGCATACGGTGAACTGAAGAAAGCAGTTGCCGATGTCGTGGAGCAGTTTTTGATTAGCTTCCAAACCAAGCTTGCCGCAGTTGATCAGACGCTCTTGCAGCAGAAACTAGAAACTTCAGAATCTGCCATGAATATCACCGCCAACGAAACCCTGCTTCGTATGCAAAAGGCAGTCGGTCTCCGAACGTGAGTATTTTCTAATGCAACAAGACATACCATTTCTAAGTGAGGAATCTAATCAGCGACGGCTCGATGCATTCGTTAGTGATAGATTGGCAGACTATTCGAGAGCAACAATTGCGAAGTTTATAAAGCAAGGTAGCATTACCGTTAATGGCACGCTGTCATCGCCAAGCTATAAACTACGCTCGGGTGACACTGTATCCATAAACATTGCAGAGAACGTGCTAGAATCAATCGACCTTCCAGTTGTATACGAGGATGATAACGTCATGGTCATCGATAAGCCGGCTGGTATACTAACGCACAGTAAAGGCACATTTAGTCATGAGGGAACCGTGGCGAGCTTTATTGAGCCAAAACTCTCAGCTGATTTAGAAGGATCAAATCGTGGCGGCATTGTACACAGACTAGACCGAGATACTAGCGGCATAATGATATGTGCTAAAAACGCTGCAACACAATCGTACCTACAGAAACAGTTTCAAGATCGAAAAACTAAAAAATTATACACCGCAGTCGTCGAAGGTATACCAAAAGAAACTGAGGCGATCTTAAAATGGCCCATTGGGCGTAACCCTAAGAAGCCTCAAACATTTCGAGTTGATATTAACGGCAAACTAGCAGAAACGCATTTTACACTTCTTCGCAGTGGTGCAAAAAGAAGTTTAGTTGAACTCCGACCCAGCACTGGTCGAACTCATCAACTTCGCGTGCACATGACGTATCTCGGACATCCAATTGTTGGCGATAGACTGTACGGCAAGGTTGCCGATAGACTTTACCTCCATGCTACATCTTTGGAAATAACCATACCTGGCGGTCATAGGCGAGTATTTAGCTCGCCGGTGCCTAAGGAGTTTTCGGAATGCATAGAAAACTAGCTCCGCTGTGGCACCCAAAGACTACCCGTGCGCTGCAGCATTTTGTCGATAATCCTTCTCACGCACTTGTTCTCGTTGGCAAGGCAGGATCAGGCAAATCCTTTACTGCGACGTGGCTCTGCAAACAATTGCTCAACAAATCCAATAGTCCCATTACACCTGATGAGCTTCTCACACTTTCACCCGATAATAAGCAGATTCGAATTGAGCAAATTCGTGAGGCTCAACAATTTGCCAAGCTAAAACAGTCGAGTCCAGGGGTAAGCCGGATTATTGTCATTGAGTCTGCGGATACAATGGCAGAACCTGCCCAAAACGCACTTCTGAAACTTCTCGAAGAACCAGCTCATGGTGTTGTATTGATACTGCTCGTCGAACATGAAACCTCATTACTTCCCACGGTATTATCCAGAAGCCAAGCTATAAAAATCCTGCCGCTCACTACTAAGCAAATCAAAGAAGCATTCGCCGACTCAGACCCGTTAGTGCTCGGGCGGGCAGCGCAATTGAGTAGAGGATATGTCGGCAGCCTATTGTCAGTGCTCTCTGATAGCAACGACCA
>CAZNVG010000039.1:4445-9855 GCA_964576475.1 uncultured Candidatus Saccharibacteria bacterium
AACGACCAATTGGCAGAAGCCAAACAGTTTCTAGGCAACAGTCCATATATGCGAGCTGCGGGCGCCGAAGCACTCTCCAAAGACCGCGACAAAGCAATTGCTCTTTGTGAAAATCTCGTACTAATATGTCGAGCTGCTCTTGAATCATCACTAAAGAAACAACAAACTTCATCAGCTGAATGGATGAGAAGATACTATGCGTCCCATCAAGCCTACGAACAGCTCATAGCTAATGCAAACATTAAACTAGTACTCGATAGCTTGGCCCTAAAGCTTATCTGATATAATAGATCAGTAATGTTTGCCTTGCTCTTCATCGCTGGTATGTTTGCATTAACACTGCAGCGTATCGCTCAAACCGAAACTGACATTGAGCCGTTGTCTCAAAAGCTTAGTTTGCGTCTCCAAAAACTCTGGGATATTGCACATGTTGGACTTCGAGAAAATAAGTTTCTTCGCGCCGAAAAAGCCCTGCTTACTATTTTGAAAATCGACCAGACCAATGCAGCAGCCTACAACAGGCTTGGGATACTATACGCCAAACAAAAAGAATACAAAGACGCCATTGACTGTTTCGAAATTGCCAGCAGCTTAGAACCTAGTCCATCAAGTCTACATAATCTTGGTCTTATCTATTACGAAACAGAAAACTACGAGAAGGCCGCAGCAGCTTTCGAGCACTCTCTTGAAATGGAAGAGAATCTGGCAGCGCGCCACATTGCGTACGCCAAAGTTCTGGAACGACTTGGGGACAATAAAGGCATGCTCTTAGAACTTGAAAAAGCAGTTGAGCTTGAGCCTAATCCAGAAAGTTACCAGCTGCTGGCAAAGGCATACGAAGCAACCGGCCACGAAAACGAAGCCGAGGAAATACGCAGCAAGCTTCGTACACTCATTATGCCTACGACCCGTGCGCGTCGTATAGCACGACCACGACGCGCAGTCATATGAGACTAGTATTAGTGTGTATTATTTGATACTATCTGATCTGTTATCTGCCACCTTAGCTCAGCTGGTTAGAGCAGCTGTTTTGTAAACAGCAGGTCGTCGGTTCGAATCCGACAGGTGGCTCCATATTCATTCAAACATTCACATGACTAGCTGGGGTAGTGAAGCGGTCAAACACATCAGACTGTAAATCTGACGGCTTATGCCTTCGTAGGTTCGAATCCTACCCCCAGCACCAAGTATATTTAAAGCCTCTTAAAGAGGCTTTTTCTGTATATTGATTACTTGTTCAGTTTGCGCTGGAGTAGGGTTTAGGACAAAGTACGGCTAGTAAAGCAGCCTCCGCAGAAGCATTTGCTTCCTTGCATTGCACATAGTTGCGATGTGTATCTCGAAAACTATTTGGCAGCATAAAGATAAGACTTATCAGACAGGCCGTGAGGCCTAGAACAATTTGTAAGCCGAAGAAAATATTTGCTTGTCGTTTGAATGGACTGGTTTTAGTTGGACGCGACATCTGTTTCCATCATATAATAGTTCTTATGCCTAAACCAGCTAAAAAGTCGAAACAATCGCGTCGCCGACTAGAACAGCGAGTTGTCGACACACTGATGGGATATGTCGCGTTCATAGGTCCATTGTCAGCTTCGCCTCAGGTGATTTCGATTTTCCTCAAACAAGAAGCTCGTGGTGTATCACTCACTTCATGGATTATGTTTATGTGTCTCGGACTAGTCACGTTGTCATACGGCATTATGCACAGACTTAAGCCAATTATTATATCTCAAACACTTTGGCTGTTCATTGATATGCTGCTCATTATAGGTATTGCCATGTACGGTTCAGGTAATCGAATATCACTAAGCTACGAAACGCTACTGTTGCTAAATAATATCGGCAAAGCTTGTGGGCTCCTTAGTATCGGATTTGGTGCGATTGCACTCTACTACACGTTCGGTAAAGATAAGGCCTAGATAGTTAAATAAGCTGGGATCGGATAGCGTTCAAAGGATTTCAGTAGCTTACGGCCATAGATTAATCGAGCCATACACTCCGCTTCCCACTTAGCGCCATTCAAAGCGGTCTTTGGCTTTGGCTCTCGAGGAAGCCCACAAAAAGGGAATATAAAATCAACGTCCATAACGGACCACCCATCAGTAAGCGGCACGATCCTCCCTAGCTGGAGCATCTTAGCATAGGCAAGACTATGTAGATCGATAGACCTTCTATGAAGTTTGAGATTTACTCCAGTTTGTTCGGCTTTTCGATTCAAAAACGGTACATCAAAACTTGAAATGTGCAGACCACCGATCACCTTTACGCTGCGCATACTAAGCCATCGCTCAAAGCTTTTAATAAGTTCTTTAGTCGTTTGCTTTTCTGTGTCTCGAACCGAGTCCGCAGTAAATCCATTTACATCCAGAGCACTCTGTGTGATCTTCTCGCCCTTTCTAATACGACACTCTCCGTAGAATGTGTCGCGTGGTCGGGTAAAATCAATTGCACCAATTGAAACTAGTCCATTAAGTTCTGCGTCAAGACCAGTGGTTTCAATGTCGAGTATAACCATGCACACATCATAACGTACCGTAACGCAACCACGCCAGCAATCGCTTTATTAACAGGGATAATCTGCTATAATCTTCAAGTTGATAAATGCCGTTGTAGCTCAGTGGTAGAGCACTTCCATGGTAAGGAAGGGGTCCCGGGTTCAAATCCCGGCAACGGCTCCAGTGTTTAGCACTTGAAGTATTAGTTTTAATCTGTTAAAGTTGGATGATTATGGCAAAAAAAGGTAAGCGAGTATTAGTTGGCATGGTTTCCGAAGAAAGTGGACACCGAACTTACTATACCCGTAAAAACACCCAGAATACGACTGACAAACTGCGACTTCGTAAGTACGATCCAGTACTACGAAAGCATGTTTGGTACGGCGAAACCAAGAAAAACCTTGGTCGCAACACAGTAAAATAGTCGATCGATCTTAGCGCTAACTTGAAAAACATCCTATATATTTAGGATGTTTTTGTGTGCAGCAACAATGCGGTTCGAACAAACTCTGCGTGACTCCATACAAGAGGGGCAACAGAAATTGGATCAGAAGTATCAGGATCAACTTGCTCTGCAAGCACACCACTTGACAACGTGCGTTCCGCGCACCAGGCAAGTAGTTGCTGAGCCTTTTCGCGTTTACCTTGTGCGGCATAAAGTTGCGCCAACCAAAGTGTCGTTACAAACCACGGATTTCCTTTATATCTAGAGTACGGTTGTGCATAGCGATCATTTTCATATCGCGGCACACCACCAACAGGCGCCGAGTTCAGTAGCTGCTTCTCAATAGTTTCAATTGATTGCACAACCCTAGAATCTTCGATAGAAAGTAAGCCATATACGACTGCACCGTAAACACTTGAAACGTCTACAGTTTCGTCATAATGCTTCGTCCCATCAGGCATGAGTAGGAAACTTTTTCGCAAAGACTGTGTCTCGCTGGAATACAGATCTCCAACGCTACCCGCAATTTCCTGTGCAGTAGAATCCCAGCGTATCGCATCGTCGGGACACTCAAGTTGCTCAGCGATAGAAGAGGCAGCATCTAGTGCTCCATATACTGTAGCGATTGTATATGTGTGGGTTGCAAACTTTTCTTCCCACAAATCATAACTTGCATGGGGCAGTTTCGTTGACGCGTCAATGTAGCGTTCTAGGAAGTTTGTTGCAGGCTGCACGAGCGTTGTATATAAATTCTGTACGAATGTTTGATCTTTCGTCCTATCAAGATATTCACGCACCATAAGAATAACTGAAGCGGTCTCGTCTTCCTGGATGGCCAATTCTCGATTTTGGCCATGAATAAGTGGATGCCATGTACTACCGATCGCACGATCCGGCTGATACTTGTGCTGCATGTAGCCGTCCTCGTGAAGTGTATCTCTACAAAATTCAAACATAGCTTTCGCTTCGTCAAACATATTGCACTGCATGAGCGGCCATATTGCATACGCGCCGTCTCGTGGCCAGAAATAGCTATAATTATCTCTCGCATAATTCAACATCTCACTGTCTGAGCTAGCGAGAATTGAGCCTCTTCTATCAGTGTGTGCCTTAATGACAAGTAGTGACTTCTTTGCCAACGGTAGTTGGTCGGCCGGCAATCGCTGCAGACTTGGGGCTGAGGCTAAAAGCCATTTATGCCAAAACTCCTTTGTTTTTCCTACCCGTGCTGCTGCGCCCTTTGATAGAAGTTCATCATGTATCCGCAATGCTTCCTGATGTGACGGTGCCGCTACAATCCAGTACGATGCCGCGTATGTGCCGTGCGGCTCTATCGCTGCGCTCAATCTAATAGTAGAGTCTACGACACCGTGCTCGACTGCATTGCCTGACAACTCACCATCTTCAGCGTCTCGAAATGTACTTTCTCTTCCTTCTATGCCACACAGACCAATACTGTATTGGTCAAACGATTTCGCATGTTGATCACGTGCATATACAAGGAAACAATTTCGACCCTTATAGTCGAGGATATAGTTACCTTCAGGTACATACATAGCTGTATCGCCTCGTGTGCTATTCGCTATCTGAAATACCTGGTGCAAGAAGAGACGAACCTCACGCTGTTCCGCCTTTTCGTTCACGATTTGAAAGTTACGAATCAGCACATTATGCTCAGCATCAACACAATCATTAACAAATATTTTGATGCCTAAACTATCATTTATAAACGCTATGTTGCTGACGAGCGCATCACTGTCAAAGTCCACAGTACGCTGCCAGCCGATGCTATCAATCCAACTAAACGTACCATCCACCCATATGCCGATTTTGTGATGAGGTAGACGAGCAGTCACATGATTTTCGAGTCCTATATATGGGTAATAGAGATCGTGCACAAAACCAAACTGGTTAAGTCCGACCAGCATCCGACCATTACTGAGAACAACGGGACGAGACATTAGAAAGTCACTCCTTTAGCGACCAAACGAGCAGTGAGGTCTCTCAGTGCATTCTGGAAAAAAATGAATGCTTCATAGGGCGATTCATACGGACTAAAGTAAGCGTGAATGTCTCCGTCACTAAACCATTTCGTACACATGTAATAAAAATGATCAGACGTAGTAAGCTTTCTCCAATCTTCAATAAGATTCCAGTCTTCCGTTCGCATGATGTTTGTTTGAAGGGCAAAAAGACCTTTAATAGCTTCTTGTTGCATATCATTTCCAAGCCACGCCGAGAGATCTCGTTCAGTATCTGCCCAGGTCGTCGTTTGTTCCACAGAAACTGTGTCGACAGCAGAGTACATTCGTGCAGCCTCGCTCACAGTCGCAAACGTAGCATCGCCATGACGCATCCACGCCTCCGGTAGTGCCGACAGAAAATCAAAGATACCACTTTCTCTCCATTGGTGTTCACCAAATGTCTCGTAGTCCATAAACAAATTGAAATTGGTCGAACCTCCTTC
>CAZNVG010000040.1:0-9832 GCA_964576475.1 uncultured Candidatus Saccharibacteria bacterium
TAATTAGTAACTATGAATACTAAGATGGATTCATACTCAACTTCGAAAGTAAAACGTCTAATCACTTAACTCGATTAGTTGCGAATGCTTATATAATTAAAAATATGAAACAACAAGGTGCTCTGAATTTCTATTTTGGTAATTGCCGCGAGTTTGTCGGGCTACTTGATGCAATTCGCGATAATTACGAACCTCACAGATATAATTACCTAAGCCTAATCCTTAGCCGTACTCTAAAGATACCAATGCACGAAGTTGTGCTCATTCAGCTTTATTTGCTAACTGGTAGGTTCGAGCCCTCGGCATATTTCTCTAAGGTCTTGGTTTTAACTGGTGAAGATATTTACAATGCCGAGTATCCTGACAAGAAGTCCGTTTTCCTGAATCTTATGCCAGATGCCACCAAAGACGACGTAGTGAACTACGTTGAGAGTAATTGGCCGGAAGTTCGAGAGATTCTTGATAGCAATTTCCCTAAACGGAAGCGCAGGACAGTCGAGATTAGGCGGCTAAACGACTGGTTACAGATTGCCGAGAAGGTCTATCTCTACAAGAAAGAGGGTGAATTTAACAAGGAGGACTTCTATTCAGATTTAGCACATGATTACGGGATTCCGTCATCAGAAGTAAAGGCGCACGCTAAACACTATCGACCTCTTATGAAACTAAAATACCCATCTTTTAAACCTGATGAGAATTCAGACGATATGACCTACAGTGAGTCATATGAAGGCGACAGAAGACAATGAGGCGATTGAGCAGGCTAAATTCTTCCTGTCCCTTTATAAAGCCAAAAAGTTGAAATTGGCAACTAATAATGGATAATAAAAAGTGGCTATAAATCAATAACATTAATCGAATATGCAGACGGCGGTCTCTGTTCTCCTGTTATTGGGAGTTAGCCACAGAGACCGCCTTTTGTATAAGGAGAAAAGATATGCAAGATAGGGCAATTGCATTGTGCAGAGTATCAACAGTAAAGCAAAGTATTGAAGGGACGAGCCTCGAGGCTCAAGAGCAGCGAGTCTATGATGCAGCGATATATCTCGATACAGAGATAGTAAAGTTTTGGAGCATTAAGGCTTCTAGTAGGAAAGGTAAGAATTTCCAAAGGAAAGACTTGCTGGAAATGCTATCGTACGCTAAGGCAGACAAGCGAGTAAAATATATCATTGTCGATGAGCCGGATAGGTTCATGAGAGACTTTGAGATGTATTATTTTTGGAAGGTGAAGTTCAGAGAAGAGGCGGGCGCAAAGCTCGTCTATGCCAAGAAACCACACCTGGTACACGAGAATAATATGATGACTCTCATGGAAGAGATGCTTGATGTCTTTAGGGCAGAAGCGAGCAATCAAGAGAGAATAACGAAAACTATTTCTAATATGCAGGCAAGAGTAAAACTTGGTTATTTTCCTGGGGTTACAAAGGCGGGCTACAAGAAAACTGACACGCGTGGTTTATTTGAGCCAAGAGAGCCAGAATGGAGTCTTTTAAGAGAGGCATTTATATCAATTCTGAACGGTTTAACGATTAAAGACGCTGTAGCAAATCTTGGTGCTAATGGATATAAGACGCCTAAAGGTGGCCATGTAGATGTTTTCAATTTCAAGAGATTTATGAAAGACCCATACTATGCAGGCATTATCGCTATGTCTGACTGGGAGATAAACCCAAACGGCTTACATAAACCTATGATTAACACTGAACAGCACGAGCAGTTGAAAGCTATCGCAGAAGGTGTAACATACAAGCCTCGGAAGAAATTCCGACCTGAGTTTATGTTGTCGAATATTATGGATTGCACAGAATGTTTAGAAAGTATAACAGAGAAAGCCCCACGGCTAGTTGGGTATGACCATAATAACGGTAAGAAGGGTAACAGCTACAAAACTTATAAGCGCTATAGATGCCGTAATTGTGGTTCGTCTTTTCTTCAAAGTGAATTGCATGAGACGTTTAGCGATGAACTTTTACAGATAAGACTATCCGAAAAGCGTAAAGAGGAGTTCATTGGTGCTCTACGCAAAGTATGGGAGCACGATACGGCATCTGTTCAGTCCCGTTCATTAGTGCTAGAGCGGAGACTTGAGGAGTTAAAGTCTGAAAGAAGTAAAGCACTTAGAAGTGCACTGAACAACAACTTTAGCGAGGATGACACGAAAGCAGTACTCGATGATATTGATGATGATATCAGGGCTGTAGAGAATGACCTAAAAGATTTAAGTGATATCGAGAAGGACTTTGTTGAATTCGTTGACTTCTCGATAGGCTTTGTAGAGGATTTGCGCGAACGATTCTGGGAATTGGATGCCGAACACCTGGGGTGGTGTAAACAGCTCCTATTTCCTGAAGGTTTTTCTGTGTCACGAGATAAAAAAGTTTACACCCCTAAAATAAGCGACTTTTACAGATTAGCAAACACTCAAAAAGACCCCGAAGGGTCTTCTGAATCGAATATGGTGGGCGATAGAGGATTCGAACCTCTCACCTCCTCAACGTCAATGAGGCGCTCTAGCCAAATGAGCTAATCACCCATACCGAACTATTTTACCAGAAGAGACAAAAGCTTGCAATAACGGAGGTGGTTATGTATCATGATAGCAAGCGATGACGCGGTCTAACCAGCCGCTGAGCACGTGAACGCGGTTGCGACAGCACGTAAACTAGTCGGAACAAGAGAAATAGCCAAGGTGGAACCTCCTGAACTTTCAGGACCGAGGCACGCACACGTAAAGTCGTTGATGCGTGCGTTTTTATTAAAAGGAGGTTTCTATGAACGACGAACAACTTTATGCCATGCGCCATAGCTTGGCGCACATCACTGCACAAGCAGTACAACATCTATGGCCAGAGGCTAAGTTTGGCGTAGGACCAGTGGTAGAAAACGGATTTTACTATGATATCGACCTCGGCGATACTAAAGTATCTGAGGCGGATTTCAAGCGCATCGAGAAAGAAATGCGCGGCATTATCAACCGTGATTTTCCATTTGAGCGTAGCGAGAAACCGATTGATGAAGCACTCGCGTGGGCAAGGGCCGCCAACCAACCCTATAAAATAGAATTACTCAACGATCTAAAGCGAGAGGGTACGACACTTGCTAGTGAGCTGGACGCGGCAGTTATGGGCTTGGATCTATCTGCTGGGATTAGTGGTATGGTGTATGACCCGGTAAAGAGTGTTGTCGACGTGTCATTCTACACCGATGGTGATTTCACTGACCTATGTCGTGGCCCGCACGCCGAAAGTACCGGTAAAGTCGGCGCCTTCAAGCTGATGCGCGTCGCCGGTGCCTACTGGCGCGGCAACGAGAAGAACCCGCAGATGCAGCGGCTCTACGGGGTGGCATTCGCCACTCAGGAAGAGCTAGACAACCACCTAGCGATGTTGGAAGAGGCAAAAAAGCGTGATCACCGCAAGTTGGGCAAGGAGTTGGATTTATTTACATCGTCAACGCTGATTGGTGCTGGCCTACCGTTGTTTACTCCTCGCGGAACAATTTTGCGCGACAAATTGAACGAACTCGCCCAAAGCTATCGTGCCAACCATGGGTATCAAAGAGTATGGATTCCAACTATTGCAAAGCTTGATACGTATAAAGTCTCTGGGCATTTCGAGAAATTTCCAGAATTACTTCGCTTTACCTCAACCGAGTCGGGCGATGAATTGGCACTAAAGCCGGTTAACTGCCCACACCATACCCAGATATATGCTGGCGCACCGCGAAGCTACCGAGATTTGCCTGTGAAGTTCATGGAAACAACTGCGGTATATCGTGACGAGAAGAGTGGTGAACTAGGTGGACTAAGCCGTGTACGGGCAATCACGCAGGATGACTCGCATGTCTTCTGTATGAATAGCCAGGTCGAGGGGGTATTCTCGGAGCTCATTGAGAGTGCCCAGGACCTTTACGAACTGCTCGATATGAAGCTTTCACTACGCCTTTCATTTCGCGATGACGCTGATAACTATCTAGGTACAAAAGAGATGTGGGATAGTGCTGAATCTGCAATCCATAAGTTAGCTGATCAGTTTGGCCTAGAATACGAAATTGGTATAGGCGAGGCAGCGATTTACGGGCCAAAGATGGACTTTATGGCTACTGACGCGCTGGGTCGTAAATGGCAGTTGGCAACGGTGCAGCTGGACTATGCTATGCCCGAAAGGTTTGGCCTGGAATACACTGACGAGCAGGGTAGTAAGCAGCACCCAATTATGATTCATTGTGCACTGCTTGGCAGTATCGAGCGGTTTATGAGCGTGTTTATTGAGCATACGGGTGGCTGGTTTCCATTCTGGGCAGCGCCGGAGCAGGTGCGTATTTTGACTATTAACGACACTGTGTTGGATTATGTTGAAGAAATTACATCGATCCTATCAGAGGTAGTTTTGATGAAACCGGTTAAATATAATGAAGTACGATTTACAACGGATGATCGCAACGAATCTTTGGGCAAGAAAATTCGTGAAGCTACGGCTATGAAGATTCCGGTACAGCTGATTGTCGGGCCAAAGGATAAGGACGCCCGAGAGGTGAGTGTCCGAACCCAGGACGGCGAGCAGAAGGTCTCGCTTGATGAGCTCGCCGAGTATCTGCGAGGACTGTAAAGTGAAGCGGCTGGTAATTGCCATTGACTGCGATGATGTACTGGTCGATACCACGCACGACCTCATACAGTTTTATAATAAAAAATACAACACAGAGCTCAATGAAACTGATATTTACACTGATGTACCTTCTGAGCGTTTTAAGGTTGGGACGCTTCGCGAAGCCATTGAGCGCTTTAACGAGCGACTGATGATGGAAGAGTATTATGCTATCGCGCCTAGTCAGCATACCATTGACGCCGTAAAACGACTGGCGGCTCATCATGAGCTGCATCTGGTGACAGGTAGGCAGGAGCGGCTCGAAGAGGCGACAATGGCGATGGTGAGCACATACTTTCCAGGGTGCTTTGCATCGGTTGAGCATACAAACTACATAACAGCCGATAAGCATGCGAAAAAACGAGCAAAAGGTGAAGTATGTCGGGCAATCGGGGCGGATGTGATGATTGACGACTATATCGAGCATGTGAGAAATGTCGTTGAAGCAGGAATCCCTCATGCAATCGTGTTTGGTGATTTTGACTGGGGCAAGCGAGGGCCTTTGCCGAAAAATACAGTAAGATGTGCAACATGGCATGACGTGGAGGTTGAAATTGAGCGAATTACCTGAAGAAACCAAGCAATTACGCGAAAAGGTATACGAGTTGATGACAGAGCTGCCCGCTGACAAGGTGACGACGTATGGGGACCTTGCGGCACTAGCTGGCAGCCCGCGGGCAGCACGTATCGTTGGTGGGATTGCGCATAGTGGTCCGACAGAGCTACCCTGGCACCGGCTCGTCAATGCCCAAGGCGGCTTGGCGGTTGGCTTTCCTGGCGGACAGGACGTGCAGCGCCAATTGCTTGAGCAAGATGGTATCGAGTGCGACGAGGAGTGGCATATCAAAGATTTTGGGGAGCGACGATGGCGGCCGGAATGGAACGACCCGAACGAACCTCCGCTTGTTGTAATAGTTGGCCCTACGGCCAGCGGCAAAACGGCGCTTGCCATCAAGCTTGCATGCCAGCACGAAGGTGAAATTATTTGTGCCGATAGCCGCACCATCTATAAAGGTATGGATATTGGCACTGCCAAGCCGAGCATGGATGAGCGAGCACGTGTACCTCACTGGGGGCTCGACCTAGTGGAGCCCGGCGAACGCTTCACGGCGGCAGACTTTAAGCAGTATGCGCTCGCTGCAATTGCCGAAATTCGTGCTCGTGGGCATGTACCGTTCTTGGTTGGTGGCACCGGACTGTACGTCGATGCAGTACTATTTGATTACCAATTTGGCGTGGAGGCTGACCCTCAGCTGCGAGCACAGCTTAATGATTTATCAATCGACCAGCTGCAAGAGTATTGTGTAAAACACAGCATAGAATTGCCCGAAAACGCCCTGAACAAGCGGTATCTCATACGGGCCATTGAGCAGGGAGGTGTTAACCATAAGAGGAATGGTACAGTAGCGGCTAATACTATTGTTGTAGGTATAGCTACAAATAAAGAAGCATTACGTTGTCGTATCGAGGATAGGACTGAACAATTATTTACCAACGGTGTTGTAGATGAGACAAAAATCTTGGGCGAAAAATATGGTTGGGATAGTGAGGCAATGACTGGAAACATCTATCCCGTAGTGCACAGCTATCTACATGGCGAGCTGACTCTCGAAGCGGCAAAGCAGCGGGCGAGTGCACTAGATTGGCGACTCGCCAAGCGCCAGCTTACCTGGCTACGCCGTAATCCATATATTGAATGGCTTGACCGGGAGGACGCTGAACACTATATTGCCGCAAAGCTCTACGACATACAGTAAAAATGTGCTACAGTGTACATAAGATGGGAAAGCAGAAAAAAGAGTCCTCAACTATCGACGGTCTGTTTGGCTCAAAGACACGAGTCAAGCTGCTGCATCTTTTTCTGAACAATCCGAACAAATCGTTTTATGTCCGGGAAATCACACGGTTGATCGACGAACAAATCAATTCCGTGCGGCGCGAACTATCCAATCTCCTGGGTGCCGGTGTTATCACGAGTGACACTGCCGACAACAAGCTCTATTATGAGATCAATCAGAACTACGAGTTCTATACGCCATTTCGGGGGATTTTTGCTGGTGAGAAGCTGGTAGGGCACGATGCTCCCAGGCAGAGCAAACAAAGTCCGGTACGTAGTCCAAAGAATGACACCTGGCGTACGAAAATCGCCGCTATCAAGGGCATTCGTGTCGCTTTGGCAGCTGGTATACTGGTAGAAGGTTCTGCAAGCGGCATTGATCTGTTGCTTGTAGGAGATGCTGCACCCGCGAAGATCAAGAGCCTCATTAGCGACATCGAGGTCCAAGAAGGCCGAGAGCTAAACTATAGTAGTATGAGTTATGACGAGTTTTACTATAGGCTAAGCATACGCGATCGTTTCATTAATCAAATTATCTCAAGCAAGCATGAAGTGCTCGTCGATGTCGACGCAGTACTAGAGAGTCAGAAGTAGGAGGAAAACATGCTAGAAATAGAATACAAAGGCGCAAATAGTATCACAATTGGCGGCAAGGATGTCGTGCTATGGGTTGACCCACTGAGCAACCCCAAAACCTACAAGCCTAGCAAGACAGAGACAGTATACTTGGCTACCGAGCCGCGATTCCTCCCAGAGGTGGGCGAGGATGCGTTGGTCCTTGAAGGCCCAGGCGAGTACGAGACGGGTCCATTCTGGATCCACGGCGTCGCTGCCCAGCGGCATATAGATACACCCGAGCAAGGGAAGCAAACGACCGTATATCGTGTTGACACTGGTGATTTTCGGGTGGCGGTCCTTGGCAACATCGACTCAGCCCTTGACGAAGATCAGCTAGAAGCGCTCGGCACCGTAGACCTTCTAGTGCTTCCAGTAGGTGGAGGCGGGTATACACTCGACGCAACTGCAGCGGCCAAGCTGGTTCGCCAAATCGAACCAAAAGCCGTCATCCCGGTCCATTATGCGGATAGCGCTGTTTCGTATGAGGTCCCTCAAGATAGCATCGAGACATTTACCCAGGAGCTGGGTGCGCCTGTTGAGGCAATGCCGAAGGTAAAGATGAAGACAACATCCTCACTTCCGGCTACGATGACCGTCTACCATTTAGGATAAGCTAGCTATATAAAATACCCCCGAGCTGTAACTCGGGGGTATTTTGTGGCTGAAAAGCTTTACGCGGCTGTTTTTTGCCCGTTCGCGAGGAGACCCTTTTTTTTCAGGGTGCGGATCGCCTGCGTTGAGAGCGTCATTGTGACTTTCTTGCCATCAACAGTAAAAGTCTTTTTTTGTAGGTTTGGCTTGAAGGTACGCTTGGTGCGTCGCAAAGAAAAGCTCACATTGTGGCCGAATTGCTTACCTTTGCCGGTCAATTCACATCGAGATGCCATAGTACTTCCACTTTATCGTTAGTTTGTTACAATCTTTCTAAGTATATACTATCAGTGGGCATTTCGTCAAGATACTGTATACTAGAGTAGTATGATGGATTTAGGCAACCTGGCAATCATCTTGGGTGTAATATTTGTGTCTATGACAATACATGAGGTTATGCATGGCCTGGTAGCGTATTATCTGGGGGATGATACCGCCAAAGCTCAGGGGCGCTTGACGCTCAATCCCCTTAAACATATCGACCCCTTTCTTACAATTCTGCTGCCCGTACTGCTGGCGCTGACACCGGGAGCACCGATTTTTGGTGGTGCCAAACCGGTGCCGTTCAACCCGAGCAGGCTCCGCTATGGTGAATGGGGTGTCGCGCTTGTGGCAGTGGCAGGCCCGCTTGTCAACTTTGTGCTGGCATTCGTGTCGTACGGGCTCATGGTTGTACTCGGTACAACCCAAGGCAGCCTACTAGGTGAGATCCTGAGTGCTGGGGTGGTCGTTAATCTAGGATTCTTTATATTCAATATGCTACCACTGCCTCCGCTTGACGGTTCGCGTGTGCTCTATGCACTTGCGCCGGAGTTTGTGAGGCGTGGTATGGAAGCTATTGAACGCTTTGGTATTTGGGCAATTTTGGTGCTTGTACTGCTTGCAGGACAGTTCATCGGCCAGTATATGTTCGGTGCCATCAATGGTATTATCCGGTTGTTTGAAGCGATTTTTGGCGTATAATAAGAAGTGCCCCCTAGGCTATGGGCGTAAATGATTTTCCTAACATCATTTTGATAGGAATTCCGATATTTGACACTTCCGTGGAAGTGACGTGAGGAAATCCACCTTGCATATATGCGGGGAATATCAAGCGTCCACTAAGCCAAAGGGGCTTTATAGTATCGGGATGTGGCGCAGTTGGTAGTGAAGACCGCCAGTGGCGGTCTGCAAGGGAATCTCCCGGACAAGCTATGCTTGTCACGCGGAGTTCCGGGGCCGCGGGACGTGGCCGCACCGCTATCCGTTAGGATTTGCCAGGTATGAGATACTAGGCGTACGATATAAATATCGGGATGTGGCGCAGTTGGTAGCGCGCACCGCTGGGGGTGGTGAGGCCGCTGGTTCGAGTCCAGTCATCCCGACCATTCTATAGAAGGACGACTATGCTAAGGGCGGCCGCACAGGCCGCTTTTCCGTAGGTTATGTTATGATAAAATCATGAAAAAAGCAGGGCCCGTGCATATAGTAGTTGACATAGAGACCGATGGCCCAGTGCCGGCGCTGCATTCAATGCTGAGCATCGGGGCCGTTGCGACGACTGATACCGACGAGTTGGGGGAATTTTATCGAAAGCTGATACCACTACCAGAGGCTCGTCCAGACCCCGCAACAATGGATTGGTGGCAGTCGCAGCCTGAGGCTTGGCAGGAGGTGACAACTGATGCGCAACCTGCAGCGCTGGTAATGGAAGACTTTTTGAGTTGGGCGACTGGTTTTGGGGATGATATAGTGTTCGTTGCACAGCCGGTAGGGTTTGATTACGTATTTGTCTCGTGGTATCTATGGAGGTTTACAACTAGCAACCCATTCAAGAGGATGAGTGAAGGATATGAGGCGGCACTTGATATAAGCTCGTTTATTTCAGGTAAATATAATATGTCGCTCAAGCAATCGACCAGGAGGCAACTACCTGAGTGGATGAAACAGGGAATGCCACACCATAGCCACAACGCTCTTGAGGACGCCAGGGGGTATGCGGTCATCTTGCGCAATGTTTTGGATGAGAAACTGTGATATAATTTACAGCGTAGTACGCTAGACGGCCGCTTGTCTCTTCGGAGATAAGAGGAAAGTC
>CAZNVG010000041.1:0-9587 GCA_964576475.1 uncultured Candidatus Saccharibacteria bacterium
ATTGAGCCCCTTCTCATGTACACCATAACTCTCTAAAAGCTCGTTAGAATCTGATTCATCAAGTCCTCGTAGTTCACTTTCTAGTTTGGCGCAGACGAATATTGCCAAGGCAGGTGAGACGAGTGCACGCAGTTCGGTCTGTCGCGATTCATCTGACAATGTTTTCTCATCAACATTAAACATATAAATAACTGGTTTGGCAGTCAGCAGGTGTAAATCTTGAAGTAGCTCAGACTCCTTATTGGTAAGCCCTAATCGACCAACAATCGTGCCTTCTTTGAGGGCTGTTTCTACTCGAGTGAGCAACGCTACTTCATCTTTGAGTCGAGGGTTAGCTTTGGCTTCTTTTTGTAGTTTAGGAAGTCGTTTTTCGATTGTCTGGAGATCCGCAAGAATTAGCTCTGTATTTATTGTTTCTATATCATTTTTAGGATCATGTTTTTCATCAACATGGATAACGTTGTCGTCTTCAAAGGCTCGAACGACATGGCAAATTGCATTACAAGTGCGAATGTTAGCGAGGAACTGATTGCCGAGTCCTTCGCCCTCGCTTGCGCCCGCAACAAGTCCGGCAATATCCACGAAAGTCACCGTAGCAGGTTTGATATTTTGCGTACCATAAAGCTCACCCAATCGTTGCAGTCGCGAGTCTGGAACGGGCACAATTCCTGTGTTAGGCTCTATGGTTGCAAAAGGATAATTAGCAGCAAGGATATCGTTGTCGGTCAGGGCGTTAAAAAGCGTTGATTTTCCAACGTTTGGCAGCCCGACAATACCGATACTAAGTGAACTCATGATCGCCAGTATAACAGAGGTGACTGCTTTGACCAACATCCCACAAGGCAGAGATTTCACTGGCCACGATCAAAATATATTCATGTCTGCGGATTTGTTGTTCAAATCATAAGGCTTAGTTGAGAAGGAGATCATTCTACATTATACTTACGCTTAAGAAAGAGGGGGAGTATGGCTGAGGTTGATACTTTGAAGAATGATGGAGCGGTTACTGGCGGTTCAATTAAGAAATCAAAGAAGATACCTGTTATCGTGTGTGTGGCTATCGTATTCTTCTTGATAGGTATGTTCGCAGGGATGAGTTTAGGGAAGAAACAGGGGAAGCCCGTCACGGATGCTGCAAAATACTCTGATACTGAAATGACGACATTGCTAAGATCTCTTGCCTCCGAAGGAGATAGATTTAACAAACTTATAACTGGCATTAACACGCAGATAGTCGCGAATCCTACTGATGAGAACCAGAAGAAAATATACACCGAGCAGCTTGCAGCTCTTGATCAACAACTTAAAGAGTCAAAAAATCAAACATTCACAAATTATATCAACGCAGCGAGCCTGGCAAACCAGCTAGGTGATGACGCCAAAAAAGAAGACTATCTTAACAAAGCCTCTGGTCTTTTGCCTCAAGATAACTCGGCAGAAGCTACTGCTGGAAAGCAAATCATCGATGAGATTCGCAAGGACTGATAGATGAGCGTAAGATTTCGACAAAGCCGACTCCGGCTAGGGCTCGTGCTGCTGCTGACTATAGTGGCTACAGTTGTAGCTGGTTCCGGGTCAAAGGCTTCTGCGCACATTTATTTTCCAGGAGACAGAAATGATCATCCTAGAGGATACACTTCATATCGATGCGGTAAGACAGGTGGTGAGATTGGTGGCGGGACACTTGGACCTAATGGAGATTATCCCCGATTTAGAGTGTATGGTTACTCGGTTGACGGAGACGACCTAGCTAACGCGCACTATGGCGAAGCTGGCTCGTGGATCCAGTCAAACAATAACTGTGGTTCCTCCAATCCATTTACTCCCTGGGCATGGGGTGATAATGGTAGTAGTAATACTACAGTCTATACGACCAACAGTGCATACAATGTAAGCGGAGATCCTTTCGACACTAAAAGCGTAGGGCCTATTGATATGTGGCTGGGCGCTCCTGCAGGGGGCACACCTGATTTGAATACAACAGTAGGTGCGGGTTCGCTTTTGTACCGAGGGCTGTATGGGATCTACCAAAATTCATCTCGAGACAACTGGGGTGTGGTTAATGATGCAGGGGCCGTGCGCATAAATGGTCAGGAAATATGGTGTTTAGGAATGTATACGATGTTCTATCCAGGTTGTGCAGGACCGAATGCTCATGAGGCTGAATATCTAGGTTGTGATTGTTATGGGTTCCTAAGGGTTTCGAGACCAAATGGTTATGATGTTGTTAAGCCAGCCTTTCAACCTTATATGAACCAAGGTACCTCGGTATTGGGAGTGTTAGGAATTCCAAAAAATCCTGGCGCTTGGGGAAGGGTTCAGCCTTTTACACTCAACATTGATGGAATGAATACTCAAGATGATGGCAACTTTGGTTTGGCATTTGAGCCTACTATGAATACAAAGGCGTCACAGAACCTTACTTACGTGTATCCGCGAGCTAACCCTGTTGGAAATTTCGACGGCCTGCAACCTGCAGGTTCGTGCACGGCAATGGTCGGCTGGGCATTGGACTCCGATAACATTGTTGATCCATTAGGCATACATATTTACGTTGATGGTGTGCTTTATGATTCTACCGTAAAGACTACTTTGTTACGGAGCAGCGCAATTCCACCTGGAGATGTAAATGAGCAATACGGGGTGAGCGGAGAACATGGATTTAGCTGGACGATTCCCAACGCCCTGAAGAATAACGTATCTCATACCGTTGAAGCATTTGCGATTAATTATGGCGAAGGTGACTCTAATCCAAGCTTGGGGAAAAAATCGTTTGGTCCATGCGTCAAGCCCACCTACACCCTCAACCCCTCCGCAACCTGCAACGCCGACCTCGGCACTATTGTGTGGTCCGTGCAAAGCACGGGAATTGGCAATCCTCCCAATGCCTCAATCTCATATTCCTACCGCAAGAATGGCGGACCTCTCGTAAGCAATTCCGCTTCAGTCGATCTCGGACCCAACGGTAGCCCAGGCTGGACAGCGACCACCTCAGGCTTGAACTTGGCAGTAGGTGACAGAGTCACCTACGCCATTACGGTGACGCCCGGAACTGGCTTAGAGGGTGGTGCGGCTGGCCCCGCCACCACGTACCCTACGCCTGCATATTCTGTAGAGTGTATAAAAGTAGGAAAACCATATTTGCAGTCGTACAGAGGGGATATGTCAGCGGGACAGCTATTTGGTACATACAATCCAGCCATTGGCACCGAAGGTGCCTGTGGCACAGGTAGCGGCAACGTAAAGACGTTTGGACTAGTGGATGGGGGCGGTAATGTGTCTGGTAGCTTTGTGGAGTATGGTCTATTTGCGAACGGAGCAGTCGATCTGTCTTCTCCGAACCAGAGCTTTTTCTCTCAGGTTATGTCTGGTAAACGAACAGGCACAGGTAGAGGGTTAACCTTTGCCAATACACCTGGAGCTGGTGGCTGGAACAACCCTGCCTGCATTAAGGATTACTATGGTCGCTACAGCGTGCAGTCGCCCGCCACACTTTCTGCCGCAGCGATAGGTAGCTTCGTATCCTACGACGGCATACTAAAGCGTACCGGTGACCTCACGATTACTGCGAGTACTGTGCCGGCCGGCAAGAATATTGTTATTCTTGTCGACGGCAATGTGACGGTAAGTAGTTCCTTGAGCTACGCGTCCTCGACGGCAGGCGACGTTCCGTCGCTCATGATTGTAGCGAGGGGTAATATCTTCTTCGACAAGGCTGCTACAAGTGTTGACGGCATATGGGTCGCACAACCCTCGACGCCAACCAACGGAATTATTGACACCTGCTCGAATGGGTCGTCGCCGTACGCACTAACCGCTCTGTTTGCAAACTGTAACAGCAAGTTTAAGTCGACAGGCTCCCTGATTGCCCGAAAGATTCAATACAACCGTACACTCGGTGACATATATATTACGAACGACGACATTGTATCTACCAATGCGGCAGAACAACTGAACGCCAACCCACGAGTTCTGTTCAGAGGGCCACCTCTGTCGTCTAGCCTAGACAAAGGACTGTATGACTCACTAGAGGTATTACCTCCACGGCTGTAGGGTGGGGGGAAGAGTTAATAGGTTTTTAGTAGCTAATATCTGTAGTTCGCTTGAGAAGGAAGTTGTTCTACATTATACTTACGCTTAAGATAGAGCAAGACGTAAACTACTGAAGCTAGAGAATCTAGCACAAGCGAGGGGACATGGGACAGAACATAGAACAGCGAAGCAACAATGGTGTTCGAACTCCAAAGAAAATTCTTAAGTATGTTCTAGTAATTGTGATTATTGGGCTAGTTGGGTTGGGTGCAAAATATTTGAAAGGCCAATACGACAGTACGCATATGTGTAACGGCAAAGAGAATAGCCCTATATATGTGGAGGCGGCCAATAACCTCACCCAGACGAAGTATCAAGAACTCGAAAAAACAATACAAAAGATCAAAAAACAGGATAGTTATCAAAAAGATCCGAATTGCTTATATCCAATAGTGGGGTACTACGTAATCGTGGGGGAAGTTAGTAATGCAAAGACAGCTTATGGCGAACTAGAGAAAGTTTATAATGCTAATCGCAAATTTGTTAAGGTTTATGGACCGAGCGTCAGCACCATCGATGATGTTAAAGCGCAGATAGATATGTTAGACAAAGTTAACGAACAGTTCATTAATAACAGGCAATTTTACGACTGATCATGAATAACAAACAACACAATATTACACGCAAACTTTTGTACTTACTCGTGTTGTTAACGGGAATTATGGCTATTCAAGTGATGTCACCAAAAAACAAGACATTTGCGATCACGAATAACAACAGTCAGCTCCCAGGGTTTATTACTTCTCTTTACGAGCCTGCCAATCATGTGTGTATCAGCGGTGTTGCCGTTCGAAACTTTGGCCAGGATACTTGGTTATCTCCGGCGGGCGCACCTAAGACAACGGTTGTTGTGCCATCCTTCAATATTCCTTACGGCCAAACATCGCAGAATCTGTGGATGAATGTATTGTCAACCGTTTGCAGCAACAACATAACGTCACCCGTATATCCCAGCGGTACGATTATCAACAAGCATATTAAAACTACGAGAAACCGAAACACCGGAGTGGTTTGGACCGTTGATGGCGCACCGCCAGTTGGTGTGTCGGTGAGTGGCTTGTCGGGCACAGGTATTGACCTGGGCTATAACAAGGCTTACTTCTTCCAGAACCGCTATGTCGTTATGGATGATGTTTGGTATAACGAAACCCCCGCACATACTGAATTTACTGTGTCTGGTTTGAATACTTTATCGGTAGGCGCTCATACTATAACGGTCTATGCCTCAACGAGACAGATTCATGAGAATACAAATGGATCCTTTTCCTGTGTGAAACTCAAGCCTGACGGTACAATTCAGGCAGCAAGTGGACTTGATGATGCTAATTGCGGCAGTGTTGTTGTTGCGTTAGAGTTGAATGTCAACATACTCCCGCCACCAAGCACTCCTCCCACCGGCGCCTTTGATGCTCCTGTTTGCGCACCTGGCAATGGGGGGTTGTTCATTAACGGATGGGCCGTAGACGATGATGTGCCTGGCCAGGCAATAGATGTGCACTTTTACTTCTATCGAACAGGTACAACAACAAATCCTGTTGCGTCTTATAACTCAGGTGCAGCTAATACGTATGGCGCGGATTTAGTGAACGGAATTGCTGCAAAATATGGTCCTAACCACAGATTCTCCACCGATAGCCAGAGGAGCCCGGGCGCACCAATACCCCAGTCTTGGGTGGCTGCAAACTTGCCAGTCGGAGACTACGATATATATGCGTATGCAATCGGAATCAACAGCAGCGGTGCTGCTGATGGTGCAAATCCTTCTTTGCCAGTCGGAACTACAAGGACTTTCAATAGCGGTCCTTGTGGCTCATCCACCTACACCCTCAACCCCTCCGCAACCTGCAACGCCGACCTCGGCACTATTGTGTGGTCCGTGCAAAGCACGGGAATTGGCAATCCTCCCAATGCCTCAATCTCATATTCCTACCGCAAGAATGGCGGACCTCTCGTAAGCAATTCCGCTTCAGTCGATCTCGGACCCAACGGTAGCCCAGGCTGGACAGCGACCACCTCAGGCTTGAACTTGGCAGTAGGTGACAGAGTCACCTACGCCATTACGGTGACGCCCGGAACTGGCTTAGAGGGTGGTGCGGCTGGCCCCGCCACCACGTACCCTACGCCTGCATATTCTGTAGAGTGTATAAAAGTAGGAAAACCATATTTGCAGTCGTACAGAGGGGATATGTCAGCGGGACAGCTATTTGGTACATACAATCCAGCCATTGGCACCGAAGGTGCCTGTGGCACAGGTAGCGGCAACGTAAAGACGTTTGGACTAGTGGATGGGGGCGGTAATGTGTCTGGTAGCTTTGTGGAGTATGGTCTATTTGCGAACGGAGCAGTCGATCTGTCTTCTCCGAACCAGAGCTTTTTCTCTCAGGTTATGTCTGGTAAACGAACAGGCACAGGTAGAGGGTTAACCTTTGCCAATACACCTGGAGCTGGTGGCTGGAACAACCCTGCCTGCATTAAGGATTACTATGGTCGCTACAGCGTGCAGTCGCCCGCCACACTTTCTGCCGCAGCGATAGGTAGCTTCGTATCCTACGACGGCATACTAAAGCGTACCGGTGACCTCACGATTACTGCGAGTACTGTGCCGGCCGGCAAGAATATTGTTATTCTTGTCGACGGCAATGTGACGGTAAGTAGTTCCTTGAGCTACGCGTCCTCGACGGCAGGCGACGTTCCGTCGCTCATGATTGTAGCGAGGGGTAATATCTTCTTCGACAAGGCTGCTACAAGTGTTGACGGCATATGGGTCGCACAACCCTCGACGCCAACCAACGGAATTATTGACACCTGCTCGAATGGGTCGTCGCCGTACGCACTAACCGCTCTGTTTGCAAACTGTAACAGCAAGTTTAAGTCGACAGGCTCCCTGATTGCCCGAAAGATTCAATACAACCGTACACTCGGTGACATATATATTACGAACGACGACATTGTATCTACCAATGCGGCAGAACAACTGAACGCCAACCCACGAGTTCTGTTCAGAGGGCCACCTCTGTCGTCTAGCCTAGACAAAGGACTGTATGACTCACTAGAGGTATTACCTCCACGGCTGTAGGGTGGGGGGAAGAGTTAAAATGACATACAAAAACATGGGCACAGACACTATTCTTATGCTAAACTGGAGTCAATTATGAGTTTATTGAGTGGGATAAACGATTTCTTCGGACTAGACATCGGCACTTCAGCAGTGCGGGTTGTGCAGTTGAGTGGAGCAAATCTAAGCAGGTATGGAAGCGTACCTATAGACCCAAGGATTGCTGCCAGTGATTCACTGCCTGATCAGCAAAAGATTGCGGATATTGTTAAGAACTTGATTGCACAATCAAAGGTCTCTTCAAAAAACGTAGCGGTCGGAATTCCCTCAAGTAAAGTGTTTGCAACGGTAGTTGATATAGATAGGCTGCCAGCTCACGAATTAGAAAAAACAGTTCAATACCAGGTAGAGAACTATATACCGATGCAGTTAAGTGAGGCTAAGTATGACTGGGCGCTGCTAGGTGACTCTCCAAAAGAGAAGTCGAAAGTAGAAATACTTATATCTAGTGTGGGCAGTAAGTATGTTGAGCAGCGTCTTGATATGCTAGAGTCTATCGGCCTGAACGTTATCGCCTTTGAACCCGACTCCCTTGCTATTACTCGTGCGCTTACGCCTGCTAACACTATGACTGCACAGCTGCTACTTGATATCGGTAACGACGCAACAGATCTTGTTATTACCCTGTTTGGTATGCCGCGACTTGTTCGCTCTATCCCGACAGGTTCGAGTGCCTTAGTGCGTGCTGCGGTTCAGAACCTAAGCATTGATGACACACAAGCAAAGCAGTTTGTGTTCAAGTTTGGACTTGCCGAGGATAAACTAGAGGGACAGGTATATAAAGCTATCATCAGCACTATAGATGGGCTCATAAGCGAGGTAGACAAATCGATCAAGTTCTTCACTACTCGATATACGGGTGTAAATATTGAAAAAATCATAGTCTCAGGTAGCGCATCAGTACTTCCTAATTTCCCAATATATCTAGCCAATAAAACTGGGCTTAATGTTGAGATAGGTAACGCATGGAGAAATGTTTCAATTCCAAGTTCTCGGCAAAATGATCTTATGGCTGTCGCTAATCACTTTGCTGTCGCAGCAGGACTGGCGGAGAGAGTAGTATGATTCAGCTAAACCTCTTACCTGACATTAAGCTTGATTTCCTTAAAGCTCAAAGAATGAAGCGTATTGTCATATTGGCATCACTTGCTATTACTGCACTTTCGGTTGCTGTAGTGATCATCCTTTCGTTTGTTGTGTTTGTCTGGGACAGGAAGAGCACCAATGACCTTACAGCCGATATCAAGAAGTATAGATCTGATATGGGCGATATTGGCGAGATAAACAAAGCGTTGACTATTCAGTATCAGCTAACGTCTTTGAAAGATTTACATGACAAGAAACCAATTCTATCGAGAATAAATAATATGCTCATAACTATTGTTCCTAATGAAATTTCTTTGAGTGGTGTTAAGGTGGACACGGTTGGTAATACTATCGAAATGGTCGGAGAGGGAAAAACACTTGAGAGAGTGAATACTCTGGCTGATTCGTTGAAGTTTGCATACTATAAGGTCCCTGATACTGATGATGAAAAACGAAACCCTTTTAGCGCGGTAACGCTTTCGTCTGTTGATTTCGATGGTAAAACAGCATCAGTGAAAGTAACAATGACCTATGATCCAATAATTTTTGATCGTACAAAGAACGTTGTTGTTGAGATAGAAAAGGGCAAGGTTACAAGTCGTGCGGTCGTAGAGAAGCCTAATCCTCTATTCATTAAGCCTACGGAGAAGAAGCAATAATGAGTATCATAAAAACAACAAAACGTAGTCTTATCGGTAAAGCTAATTCAATGATTTTTATCGCAGCGATCATTGGGTCGGTCTCGCTTTCTGTAGCAGCAGTGTCTGGCAAATTTTTGTTAGACAGACATAATTATCAAGTTAAAATTATGAGAGAAAAGCGCACAGCACGGGATACTCTAAAGGAAAACGTAAAGACTCTAAGTACCCTGAAAACAAACTTGGTTTCTCTCGATCAGACGACATATAACTCACAAGTTGTTCTTGAGGCCTTGCCGAGTCAGTACGATTACCCGGCGCTTGGCTCTTCTTTAGAGTTAATTGCTGAGAAGTCTGCTCAGGATAAGTCTAAGTTTAAATTTAGCGGTACAGATCTTGGTGATGCTCCTGAGAAACAGAGTTCGAGTCCAGTACCGTTTGCTATGCCGTTCGACACAGTTGTGGCGGGACCCACTGACAAGACGCTCCAGTTTCTGCTCGATCTAGAAAGGTCAATTAGGCCATTCAGAGTGAACACTATGGAGTTAAAGGGTGACGATGATGGCGTGTCGATGACATTAACAGCTGAGAGCTATTATCAGCCGACAAAGAACCTTGAGATAACAACGAAGGAAGTGAAATGAAACAAAACGACA
>CAZNVG010000042.1:0-9489 GCA_964576475.1 uncultured Candidatus Saccharibacteria bacterium
GTTCTTTCAGGATGGTCGTTTAGTGGTCCGGATGCTTCGAGTGCTGCTCTGGCGAAAGACTCTATTTGATCTGTATGCTCTGAGCTCAGGCTAAGTACATCATCTGATACGGGGGTATGAAGACCATCGTAAATAGCTAGCGAACTATGTGCGACACCGAAATCGTCGACTCTGTTTTTGATAGTGTGTGATTCTATGTTCATTGTGTACTCCAAATTAGAAATTAAAAAGACCGCCATGCTTGGCGGCCTGTTCAGAATTTTCGAATTTCTACTTAGTTCTTAGAACACTCAGAGCAAGACGCCATGCAAAGGGGCGTCCAATAAAAGGCTTTGTGGGCTCTGGTATTACTCATAGTTTGCTACTCTAGACTATTTCAGCAACAAAAGTCAAGTCTTTGTGGTTAACGCACGCGCAAGCGTTTCTAACACTTTGACGGTCTGCTCAATGTCTAAGCAAGGGTCAGTTTTGCTCTGTCCGGGCAAGTCGCCTGCCCCGGCGATCAAGTAACTCTCCATCATTATCCCTAGTGGTCGATGTTCGGTCTCTATTAGTTCACTCACACTAAGTGCACAGTCTAGGTGTCCTTGCACTGATTTGATGTTCTTCGGGTCAAAAGCCGCTCCATTAAAATGCGAGGTGTCTATTATGAGTCTGCTCACATCCTGAGACTCCATCCTTCGCATAAACTCGGAGGGGTTACGTACACTTCCGCCTCTGTCTATAAGGCCTGTGGTATGGTTTCCACTGGCCATAACATGGACAAGCTGGTTGTTCTCATCATGAATTTCGACTCTGTGGCTTTGTGCAACTGCTCGCTGTGCGTTTATTGCGGATTGCATATTTCCGTATTCGTCATTCTTGAAGAAGAACGGTATGTCAGGATATGCAGATATTGCGTGTCTCAGGTCGGTATTGCTGACGTCGCGCGCGCCTACCCATGCCATACTCAACATATCGCCATAGCGAGCGAGCTGCTTATCGTTCATGATCTCAAAGGTTAGCGCATTTCCTGTAGTGGCTATCTGAGTTAGTATACTGTGCGCCAATACGATATTGTCTTGTTCAAAACCGCGCGGACCGACGTCCGTTCGTGGTTTTGCAGGGTTGCATCGCTCAACGAATTTGAATAGCTTACTGAACTGATGGTCGCGCATTATTGCGCGCATTGACTCGGAGTACTTCACTGCCGCAAACATGCCTTCGTCAAGTTGCCCACCATCCAATGAGCAGGGGCCGGCAATTATTAAGAAGCGAGTATCGCTACCGAGTAATATATTGCGCACGTCGTTACGGTGCGCGTTAATTGATTCGGTTGCTTCTTGTGATAGTGGATGAAGTTCTCTTAGTTGCCGCGCTGATGGTACCGGTTCGTGCATGCTCTTAAGTATATCTATTGATTCGAGTATTTGTAATTCTGGCATACGGATTCCTATTGTTATGGTTTTATATACTAAAAAACCGCCTGCTGGCGGTTACACTTCATATCTTCTCGGTTTTTTATAGGACACTACATAGCACAGCCGCCATTGCGATACTCAATGAAATAATAAGCGAACTGTGCTGAGATCATTGCGCAAGTGTAGGTCTAGCTGTTTTGTTTGTCAAATTTTTGCAACATACTTTTGAGAAGAAGTGCTATCGCAATAGAAACTAAAAGATGGAACAAACCACGGGCGTAGCTGTAATGCAAAGCGATCGGAAACGTCGTGCCAATAATAATGCAATAACACACGATCTCGGCAAAGCTAAAAACTATCCCGACAATACTAATAAAGGTCGCAAAAACAATCCAGACATCATTCGGATGAATAATGTCTGGAATAAGCATGCAGTATAGCTGCGCTTAACGCTTTGTGAACTGTCGTTGTTTTCGTGCTCGCTTGAGACCGAACTTCTTGCGTTCTTTCTCACGAGGATCGCGCTTGAGCATGTCTGCTTTTCTTAGCGTGCTCTTTAGGTCGTCATTCATACCGGCCATTGCCTTACTCATAGCAAGTTTACAGGCATCAACTTGGCCATGAAGACCGCCACCACTTACACGTAGGCTAATATCAAATTCTTTTTCTTTGTTGAGTAGCGCTAGTGGACGAATAAGCTCGTAAGCCAACATTTCGCTACCGCTAAAGTATTCAGCTGCAGGCTGGTCGTTAATTGTGATCGTACCTTTGCCGCCACTATAGAGACGAACTCGTGCGGTTGCACTTTTGCGACGACCTAGGCCGTAGAAATAACTATCTTTGCTCATTTGCTTGCCTTCCATTCTTCTGGTTGCTGAGGTGCGTGCGGGTGTTCACTGCCTTCGTAGATCTTTAGGCGAGCGAGCCGTGCATCGACTAGCTTGTTCTTAGGGAGCATTCCTTTGACAGCATGTCTGATGATTTCAGTAGCGTCTATATCGCGCTGCTCAGCCAATGTGCGTTGTCGAATTCCGCCAGGAAATCCGGTATGGCGATAATAGATTTTGCCTTCTTCTTTGTTGCCAGTAACGACGGTTTCTTTGGCATTGATAACAACGACAAAGTCTCCAGAGTCTAGGTGGGGTGCGTAAGTAGGCTTTGATTTACCCGTAAGCAACGTTGCGATTTCAGTACTGATGCGGCCCAGTGTGGCACTTTTGGCGTCAATAATGTACCATTTTCGGTCAATGTCAGTTGGTTTAGGACTATATGTCTTCATGATTTCTTCTCCGCAGGCTTAGCTGCTGGTTTCTTTGCGGCTGGTTTTGCTGTTGCTGGGACCGGTTTCTTAATTGGAGCAGCAGTTGCTTCAAGGTCATCAACAAAGCTCAATGTAGCCATTTGTGCCAGGTCTCCACGGCGTAGTGTGGTGCGCTCGATGCGCAAGTGTCCACTATCGCGCCCAGACAGCTTTGGTGCAATTTCGTCCACCAGCTTGTGTGCAGTCTTTTCTGTAGTTAGCGCAGCAATAATCTGACGTCGGTTGTGTAGATCGCCTTTTTTTGCCTTTGTGATTAGCTTCTCAACATACGGTAGTGTTTCTTTTGCCTTTGGCAGTGTTGTCTCAATGCTACCGTGATCGATCACTGCAGTAGCCAGGCCTTTTATGAGAGCTCGTCTTTGGTCTTTTTCTCGGCCTAACTTGCGGCCTTGGTATCCGTGGCGATGCATGTGTTAAAGCTCCAACTCCGCCATCTTATCCTTGACTTCATCAAGCGCTTTGCTTCCAAAGCCCTTTAGTTCACGGAGTTCAGTGTCTCCGAGCATGACGAGGTCTTTGATGGTGTGGATTTCGTTATTGATTAGTGCGTTTGTAGTACGTGCGCTGAGACCGAGATCTTCAATCGGTGTAAGTAACTCTGATGGGTCTTCAGTGCTGGTCATAACTTCAGCAGGTTCTACAGGCTGTTCGATACGTGTCTGACCAGCTAGCGCGGTGTATTGGTTTACAAGTATTGCAGCTGCTTCTTCAAAAGCATCTTTGGGCTCAATTGATCCGTCTGTATCAACAGTGATCAGAAGCTTATCTAGATCGGTCATTTGTCCTACTCGAGTATTCTCAACCTTGTAACGGACTCGAAGTACTGGGCTGAACAGCGCATCGACTGCAATCATGTCAGATGGAACATGACCTGTCGACGATTCAATGGGGCGATAACCGCGTCCAGTTTCAACCTGCAGGTACATTTCAAATGTAGATTTATCATCATCGAGTGTTGCGATAATCTGATCTTTGTTGACGATTTCAACATCAGCGTTAACTTCGATGTCGGCGCCAGTGACAGGGCCTTTGCCTTTTTTCTTAATGCTAAGTTGTTGTGGTTCGTCGCTAAATACTCGTAGTCGAAGCCTCTTTAGGTTGAGCATAATGTCAACGATATCTTCTTTTACGCCTTTAACAGTAGTAAATTCGTGGGTTGCACCAGTAATCTTGAAGCCGCTAACAGCCGCGCCGCCAATGCTGGAAAGCAATACTCGTCGTATGCTGTTGCCGAGCGTCATGCCGTAACCAGTGTGAAGTGGCTCGATGACAAATGTTGCACTCGTCTTGCTGTGCTCGTCTACGTTTTTAAGTGCTGGGATGTGAATTGTCTTCATGTCGCTCCTTTTGTGGCCTTTCCTATGATTACCTTGAGTAATACTCAACAATGAGTTGATCGTTAATGTCTGGTTCCGCATCTTCACGGGTTGGTTCGCCGGTCACTTTTATGACAAATTTCTTTCTATCTGACGTGAGCCAAGAAGGAGTGAAGTTGTCATTAGCCGGTACGAGGTCATCAAGATTTGTAAAGTAGAATGATTTTTGACTTTTGGCACGAACGACTATTTCGTCGCCAGGTTTTAATCTGATTGAAGGGATATCTACACGACGACCGTTCAGCTCGCAGTGTCCGTGCGTAACGATTTGACGTGCTGCATTGCGACTAATGGCAAATCCGCCACGATAAATAACGTTATCAATCCGTCGCTCAAGATAGTTTAAGAGCTGTTCGCCCGTTGAGCCTTGTTTGCTTTGTGCTTCTTCGACTAGTTTGCGGAAGTTCTTCTCAAGCAGCCCATAAAGACGCTTAACTTTTTGCTTCTCTCTAAGTTGAATTGCGTACTGACTAGGGTTTCCTTGTCGTGCACGACCGTGCTGGCCAGGCGGGGTGCTTCTCTTGACCATGAGGCGTGCTGCCTTAGGGTGAAGCGCATAACCTTCGCGTCGTGACATTTTGGTAACTGATTGCATTTGTCGTGCCATAGTTTAGTTCCTTGGTGCCTTTCGTGGTCGGCATCCACCGTGTGGTACGCCTGTTTTGTCGGTAATTGTTTCAACGGCCATTCCAAAGTTAGCGATTGCGCGTACAGCCGCTTCTCGACCAAGTCCAACGCCCTTTACGAATACGTCTACTTTCCCGAGACCAAATGTTTGTTTAGCATTGTTGAGTGCTTTTTCGCTTGCTACCTGCGCAGCATAAGCCGTGCCTTTTTTGCTACCTCTGAATCCACAACCACCAGCGCTTGCTGTAGTTAGTACTGCACCGGTTGTATCAGTAATCGTGATAATCGTGTTATTAAAAGTAGCTTGCACATGCACTTGGCCATGGCTAACACTGCGCTTTACTTTTCGTCGTTTTGGAGCTGCAACAGTAGCTTCGGTCGTAACAGCTTCAGGTGTAATTGTGGTGGTTGCGGTTTCTTCTGCCATATTCAGTCCTTAGGTCTTAGATGCTACTTTCTTAGCTGTTCCACCGACAGTAGTTTTCTTACCACGACGTGTTCTAGCATTAGTTTTAGTCCGCTGACCACGACTTGGAAGATTCATCTGGTGACGAATGCCACGGTATGCCTTAATTTCCTTTAGTCGCTTTACATTTGTTGCAACAATTCTTTGCAATTCACCTTCAACAGTAAAGTTCTCAGCAATATCATCGCGAATCCTACCTAGTTCATCCTCTGTAAGATCTTTAACGCGGACAGTAGGCTCGATGTTGCAGCGCGACAAAATGTCGAGTGCTGATTTGTGACCGAGTCCGAAGACATAACGCAAACTATGTTGAATTTGCTTTTCTGTTGGAATTGTAACACCTGCTATTCGAGCCATATACTTATTTAACCCTGCCTTTGCTTGTGCTTTGGCTTAGTTTTATTGATGACATAAACACGCCCCTTGCGGCGGACAATTTGATCATCCGGGCTGATTTTTTTGACACTGGCGCGTACTTTCAAGAAATTGCTCCTGATTTTATAATTTATGCACTTATCTGCGGTAGGTTATCCGACCCTTACTGAGATCGTAAGGAGTCAATTCAACCGTTACGCTGTCACCTGGCACGATACGAATGTAGTGTTTTCGCATCTTACCTGCAACGTGGGCTAGAATCACATGTCCGTTCTCAAGCTCAACCCGGAATTTTGCTCCGGGAAGTGTTTCGACGATTGTTCCCGTCAGTTCGATAACTTCCTTTGATCCTGCCATAAAGTAACAAGAGTACATTATACCCAAGCAAAACCCCTCTGTAAAGGGTTTTAATGCTCGGCAATACAAAATTGCCTCTAATTTGAATTATACCATGCTTTTTGTGGCGTTCTAGTAGTTGTCGTACGAAATCATAAGTGCTCGAGATTCGATCTGTCTGAGCGTCTCTAATGCCACTGAAATCACGATAAGTACCCCTGTTCCACTGAGTGCAAGCTGATTTGTGCCAAGTATGCGTTCTACCACGATTGGGAGCAACGCTAGTAGACCTAAAGCTAGGGATCCGAACAGAGTCAATCTTGATACGATTTTACCCAAATATGCCTCTGTGGCGCTTCCAGGGCGTACACCTGGTATGAAACCGCCCTGTTTTTGCAGATTTTCAGCGATTTCTTTGGTGTTGAAAGTAATGCTCGTATAGAAAAAGGTGAATGCGACAACTAACAGAAAATAGGCAATTGGATAGATAAGAGCGGCTCTTCCTGTGCTCGGTGTGCCACCTGTGGGAGACTGGAACCACGTCAATAGCTTAGGTCCCCATTCTTGCATCCATGGCTTGCTGCCGTTTTGTAGTAGCTGTCCTATGAATGCTGGAAGAGATAAGAACGCAACAGCAAAGATAATCGGTACCACTCCTGCCGCAATGAGCTTAACGGGTAGAATAGAGTCTACGCCACCATAGGCTTGGTTGCCGCTTACTCGTTTGGCGTAACTAATGGTAATTGTTCGTTGTGCCTCATTAAGTTTGACGATGATATAGGATATCGCGATTGTTGCAACAAGAAAGGCTAACCCTATTGCAAGCGAACGTCCGCTGACGGGCAGCGTTGCGCCAAATAATGTCAACTTCGCGTCCTTAACGAATATGGATTTTATAATCAATGCAGCCGTAGACGGCAGACTGCTGACGATACCTGCGAATATCAGCAAGCTGATACCATTTCCAACTCCTTGTTCTGATACGAGTTCTCCGAGCCACATGAGCATTATTGATGCGCCAGTGAGCGCGCTTACCATGAGCACCCACTGAATTACGCCTGCGCCTTGGGTGATATCAATACCTGCTTGAGCGCTTGCTGTCTGACGAAGTAAGAAAATTATCCCGATTGACTGCACTATTGCTAGAGGCAGTGTGAGCATACGAGTGTATTGATTGATCTTGCGACGCCCTGTTTCACCTTCATTATTAAGTGTTTCCAGTTTCGGAATAGCTTTGCTGAGAAGCTGCATGATAATAGAGGCGTTAATGTATGGACCAAGACCCATAAGCATAATTGAAAAGTTCGCCAACGCGCCACCAGAGAGTAGATTAATGAACCCAAACAACTGTTGACCATTGAATAGGTTATCGAGGAGCTGACGCAGTTGTTGTGGTTCACCTAGGGGAATTGGTACATGCGAAAGAAATCGAAAAACGAGAATCATACCAAGTACTGCAAATACGCGTTTGCGCATATCGCCATTCGTAAATATGAACTTGATTGTTCGCCAATTCATTCGCTATACCCCTCTGTACAAATTCGAAACTTATGTGTCTAGTATAGCGCAGATGACTGCGCTATTGCGACTACTTTTCTGACTTTTTATCAGTCTTTTTTGCTATCTGCTTAGGTCGCTCAACTATAGTGACGGTGCCGCCAGCTTTTTCGACTGCAGCGATTGCAGTTGCGGACGCAGCCTGAACCTCTAGAGAAATTGCTTTAGTGACCTCGCCTTTAACTATGAGCTTAGTTCGTTCAAATTGGCTAACTATTAGTCCTGCGTCTTCAAGTTCAGCATTGCCTGCTTTTTTGACGGTCAGACTGTCCAATGAGCCAGTATACAGAACCTGTGCTTTAGGCTTCAGTGAACGAAATCCGCCAAGTTTCGGTAGTCGCATCATGAGCGGGTTTTGGCCACCCTCAAATCCAGGTCGAAGCTTCTTGCCTGTGCGTGCGCGCTGACCTTTTGTACCGCGACCAGCTGTTTTGCCCTGGCCGGCAGAAATGCCGCGACCAACTCGTTTTGGACTTTTGTTGCTCTTAAGATCTAATTCGTGATATTTCATGCTGTTACCTCAGCGGCTGCTTTTGCTTTCTTTGCGACTGGTTTGTGCTGTCTTGTGACCCATTGATCGGCAGTCTTCAGATCCTGTAGTGCTTTAATCGTTGCGTATGCGGCGTTAACTTTATTGCTCGATCCGAGTGACTTACTTAGGACGTTTCTAATACCACCGATTTCGAGGATAGAACGTACGACACCGCCAGCAATGATTCCAGTACCAGAAGCAGCTGGTCGAATGAGAATATGCGCTCCCGCTACTTTACCTTCAGAGTCGTGAGGAATTGTGTCTCGATATTTAGGAATAACGATGAGATTTTTCTTAGCTACACTTACTGCTTTTTGGACGGCTGCCTGCACGTCTGCACCCTTAGAAACACCAATACCTACTTGGCCTTTTCCGTCACCAACAACTACTAGTGCTTTAAATCTAAAGCGACGTCCACCTTTAACGACACGTGCAACACGGTCGATACTTATTACTTGCTCGCTCAAACCGTCACTTTCGAGAGGTTCAGAGGCTGCTTGGTTTCGATTTCGGTTTTGAGCCATGGTTAGAACTCCAATCCTTTCTCTCGGGCGGCATCGGCCAAAGCCTTAACTCGTCCATGGTATAGTTTGCCACCTCTGTCAAAAACAGCTAGTGCGATTTTCTTTGTCTTCGCTTGTGCTGCAATTGCGGCGCCAACCTCAGCAGCCTGTGTTGTCAGGTTTCCCTGCTTCGGCTTACCAGTAGCTGTTGTTGCGTAGGCTAGAGTCACGCCGTTATCGTCGTCGATAAGTTGAGCTGACACATGTCGATTACTAATGAATACACTTAAACGTGGTCGTAGTGCAGTACCATGCAGTCGAAGACGAGTGCGGTTTGCTCGACGAGCGCGGTTTTGAAGTTTTCGTGCTGCTTCTTGCATACTACTTATCCTTTCCTGACTTTCCTGCCTTGCGGATGATTCGCTCGTCAGAATACTTAATTCCTTTACCTTTGTAGGGCTCTGGTTTCTTAAATTCTCTAATATCGGCAGCAACTTGTCCGACGCGTTGTCGATCAATGCCACTTACGATGATATTGTTGGCTTCAACTTGAATCTGTACATCTTCAGGCACGGGAAAATTAATTTCATGACTAAAGCCAAGGTTCATTTTCAAAGTGTTGCCCGCTAACTGGATTCGGAAACCGACACCATTAACTTCAAGTGTTTTCTTGAATCCGTTAGTGACGCCTTCGATCATGTTTGCGAGTAAGGCGCGAATTAGACCATGAGCTGCGCGTACGTAACGATCTTCGCTAGCTCGTTTCACGGTAATGATGTCACCATCCTGTTCGATACTTATGTGTTCCATGAGTGGTTGCGTTAATGTGCCTTTTGGTCCAGTAACGGTCAAAGTATCATCAGCGACGCTGACAGTAACGCCAGATGGTAGTGTGATGATTTTATTTCCTACGCGACTCATGATTAGTACACCTTACAGATTAATTCACCACCGAGGCGTTGCTTCTTGGCTTCGTCGCCAGTCATCATACCTTTA
>CAZNVG010000043.1:0-9485 GCA_964576475.1 uncultured Candidatus Saccharibacteria bacterium
CCCTCGACACCCTGCTTAAGAGGCAGGTGCTCTAACCAGCTGAGCTACTGGCCCAATAGCGAACTGCAAAAGCATAGCATATTACCCCTGTTAATCGCAAGGTCATTTATGTGTTGAGATCATACGAAGTCCGATAGCCATCGGGGCGCATAGTAGGAAACAGCACGACATCTCGAATTGACGCAGCGTTAGTCAGGAGCATCGCAAGTCGGTCAATACCAATACCGAGACCAGCGGTCGGAGGCAGTCCGTACTTCAGTGCACGAATGTAGTCGAAGTCCATTTTCATAGCTTCGTCGTCATACTCACTGGCATCCTCTTCACTTAGGAAGCGTTCGTACTGAATCTTTGGATCATTCAGCTCAGTGTAGCCATTGCACATTTCCCGCCCAGCAACAATCCCTTCGAATCGTTCTGTGTAACCAGGTCGTGAACGATGATCTCGTGCAAGAGGTGATACCTCTACTGGGTAGTCGGTTACAAAAATAGGACCCCAGAGATTACCCTCACAAAGTTTTTCGTATAGCTCAAGCAGCAGTTTGCCTGGGCCATACCCGGTCTCATATGGAACATCATGGAGATCACATAGCGCACGCAAATGGTCGACGCCCGAGTCTATCGAAACATCCTCGCCAACTTCAGCGCTGACTAGCTCATCCATAGTTTTTCGCTCCCATGGCGCTGATAAATCAACCTCCCTGCCCTGATACTCAATTGTAGTTGTGCCATGCAGTTCCATGGAAAGTGCTGCAACAAGATTCTCGGTCAACTCCATTTGTTTCTCGTAATCCCACAGTGCAGCGTACACTTCAATCATTGTGAATTCAGGGTTATGACGAGTCGACATTCCTTCGTTTCGGAATACTCGACCGATTTCAAATACTCGTTGCAGCCCGCCAACGACGAGTCGTTTCAAATACAACTCTGGCGCGATACGAAGGTACATTTCCTGATCAAGTGCGTTATGGTGTGTTTCAAATGGCTTTGCAGCAGCGCCACCATAAATGCTCTGTAGCATTGGTGTTTCTACTTCGATAAAATCTTGTTCTTCTAGTGAGCGGCGAATAAATGACACAATTTTGCTTCGCTGACGGAAGCGATTCATTGACTCACGATTAGTAGCTAGGTCTAGATAGCGCTGACGATAGATAGTGTCTGTATCGGTCAAGCCAGAGTGCTTATCGGGAAATGGAAGTTCAGTCGCTGCGAGTCGTCGCCAATCACTAACATAAATACTTGGCTCGCCGCGCTTTGATTTGCCGGTTTGGCCGGTAATACCAACCCAGTCACCAATATTAAGATTTGCAAGCTCATCCAGCTCAGGTGTTGTTTCTGTATCTGCTATGATTTGTATTTTTCCGGTGAGGTCGTCGACATCACCAAACACGAGATTGCCTTGATTTCTACGTCCTAATAACCTTCCTGCAATTGCTACTGGCACGTCTAACTCATCAGCATCAATAAGCTCACGCACATTTTCTACAAAGTGTGTTTGAGCATAAGTATATTGCTCACCATGTTTTTCCCTCATGTGCAAATACTATACATATTTGTTTACAATTACAACTAGTTGTCTTTATACTTCGTATTACAAATTGCTTCGTTAGTCGTTAATTAACCAAGTAAGGATATATCGATGCGTGAAACTCTTCATATAAACGACGGTGATGACATTGCCGAAGTCCTCAAGACGGCATTCTCCAAAGAAAAACCTATCCCAAAGATTACGGAAGCAGGACAAATCGCTGTGCGACAGTTCCTAAAAGACAATGACTATATCCATTATGTATCTGTTATAAACGGTGGCAACAAGACAGTGGGCGCGACGTTAGCAGACGAAGGATCAGTGGCCACAACAGTTGAAGCACCAGGACAACTAATTGGTCCTACCTATTTGAATGGTGAATACATTGAGACAGGGCTATCTATCTGGGTTCCTCGACAAGAACTACACCCGTCTCAGGTGGAAACATCAGTCTAGGCGAACATAGAAACAATTGCGGCAATACCTGCTACCGCCATCAAACCTGTCACAAACCAGCCAACAACAGTCGTAGAATGCTTGTTCGTCCATTCACCCATGATCTTGTGATTACTACTGATAAGCACGATAAATGCTAGGATTATCGGCGCGACGAGCCCGTTGCCGACGGCAGAATATATCAATGCCTTAATAGGATCGAGCCCAATAAAGTTCATACCTAGTCCAACGAGCATTGAAATGATAATGACGCCGTAAAAGGCATAGGCTTGTTTGAGTTTGCGATTTAGGCCGCTTTGCCACGCCAAGCTTTCTGCAATCGCATAAGAGCTTGATCCTGCTAACACGGGAATCGCGAGCAGTCCTGTGCAGATAACGCCGATAGAAAACAGCACGGTTGCGTTGTTACCGGCAAACGGACGCAGTGCCTCGGCTGCTTGTGCGGCAGACGTAATGTTTGTAATTCCGGCTTTGTACAATACCCCACCACAAGCAGCAATAATGAAGAACATAACGACGTTGCTCAGCAACATGCCCGACCATACATCGATACGCATGTTTTTGATATCTTGTTTGGTCGCACCTTCGCGTTGCTTGATTGAAGTCTGACCTGCTGCGATCATGTCCTCAACTTCTTGCGAGGTTTGCCAAAAGAAAAGATATGGCGAGATTGTCGTACCTAAAATCGCACACACAAGTAGAATTTGTTCTTTGTTGAACTGCATTTTAAACGAGAATCCCTGACGAAAAACGTCACCCCAGCTCAAATGCGCAAGAAAGGCGCTGAAAATATACGCGAGGAGAACGAGAGCAAGCCATTTCAGATACCGAGCATACTTCGCGTATGGCGTCATGATCTGCATCAGCAAACTCAGAAGCGCGAATCCTATGACCAGCCATGTAACGTGTAGATTTGGCCACAGCAGTTTAGCGGCCTGTGCCATAGCGCCTAAGTCAGCACCAATGTTAAACGCATTCGCAGCAAAGAGAAGCATCGTTGCGAAATACAGCATCTTGCGAGGAAAATGACGTCGGATATTCCCTGCCAACCCTCTACCGGTGACGAACCCGATGCGAGCGCACATTTCCTGCACGGCCGCCATGAGCGGGAAGGTAAATACCGACAACCAGATAAACTGAAAACCAAACTGCGAACCAGTTTGGGAATAGGTTGCGATACCCGACGGATCATCATCAGACGCACCGGTTGTCAGCCCCGGACCTAGCATATGCCAGTAATCTTTAGTCTTGCGTATAACGGCACCAGTCGGCACTGATTTCACCATTTTCTCGGTAGTATCGATCGTTTTATCAAGGAATTCAGCCGGTACTTCAGCAACGCGTTTCAGCATGTCGCCTTGCTTGCTTTTGACAGTCACTTTTACCTTTTCGTCTTTGCCGTCTTCCATATTGTTCTATAGTACTTATGTTTTACGATTTTTCCTATGACTACTGTAGTGTGGCTGCACCAAATGGTGTCGAGAATCGTTTGCAGTAAATAAACACTTGCGAATACTTCGAGGTGTCGATTGAGCTCGGTACTTCGTAGTTTTGTCCGCCATTATTTGCCTTTAGCTTGGCAAAGAGCGTGGTTTCATCTGCGCGGTCGTTGTTTCCAAATCCTACATAAAGGTCTGGACCATTATCGGTATGGAAGTCCTCTTCTAGTCGCACATAGAATTTAGAATCTTGCTGTACCAGCGACGCCGTTCCGCTTGCACTCTCTCCGGGAAAACTTTTGAAGGTGCCTTTTTTGGTAATGGCGATAGAGCTGGACGCATGCTCGTTGGTCTCGTCTGGATCCTCTGCAACAGGCGTGGTAGTAGCAGATGTATTTCCAATATCACTGAGCGATTCATTGACCGCTGTATTGGTATTTCGAACTCGAACAGCCCAAACAACCAACACGATAAATACTATGCCGACAGCAATAGCTAGGTATGAGAGATATTTTTTCTTGGATGATTTTTTCTTAGCCATATGAAATATTCTACACGTTTTTATACATAAGCTCTATTTAACTCTAGTGACTCTTGTGGTACAACTAAAGCATATAAACCATGAAAACAAACAAAATAAAAACTGCCCTACTTCTCTTGCTCGTTGTCTTGCTGGCTGCAGCATCTAGGGTTGGTACAACTCGCGATACGCCTGAAGTGGGAACTGGGCCAGCAAAGCCGCAGTCAGTCACCTCAGAAAACAAAGACATGCCTGAAATTGTGCAACCTGAAAGTGAACAAACTGGAGTAAAAAAATCTAAAACACCGCAAACCACTCCCGACAATGAACTTAAAGCTTCATCAGAGACGATCGTGCTAACTAACGACCCCAACTCTGTTGTGGACTTTGCTAAGAGCCGGGGCATCGGCAATTCTGGAATAATCAAAGTAGGAGAGGGAAGTGCGGTGCTGCTCAACACCGCCGCGAACAACCCAATCCTTCAGCAGTTGCCTAATGGCACGGTTTCTACCAACTATACGTACCGCCCTGCACTCACTCCGACAGAAACAAGTTATTCATCGCACTGGAACCTAGACAGAATTCAAATGCCTGCTGCATGGGATATATCAACAGGCAGCAGCAATGTAACTCTTGCAATCATAGACTCTGGCATTCTCTCATCACAAACCATTAATGGAACCACGTATAGTGTTGCCGATCTACCGTTCAGTAGAATGAAGCTCAATGCCGGTGAACAGGGCGCCACCACATCAAGCGATACTTGCTGGGATGGAGTAGCTAAGGATAAGACCTCAAACGCATGCGACGATGATGCGAACGGCTACGTCGATGACTGGCGCGGCTGGGACTTCATGGGCGGATTCCGAGGCAATAACGCTACCTGCCCTAATCACTCCGACGATACGACATATGCAAATATTGGCGAGCCAAACTTCATAGAACAAGACAACGACCCGCAACCCTACTCCTGTGATAGCCCTTCGAATCAGAACATACTCAACAAGGACGACTACAATGGAGATTGTAATGTGAGCGCGTGCGACCTATCTCACGGAACAATGGTGGCATCTGTTGCCGCAGCCGATATGAACGATGGTGGCGTCGTTGGAGTCAATCCAAATGTTCAGCTGATGAATCTGCGAATTTTCGATGGCTATGGCTACACCGATAGTGCACGTATCGCAGCCGCCATAACCTATGCCAAAGACAATGGAGCTCAGATTATCAATATGAGTCTCGGGTTCACTACATGCAATGGCACTTTTACTGATGCGACGATTGAGTCTGCCATGATTGCCGCTAAAGCCGCGGGCGTAACAATAGTTGTTGCGAGTGGCAACCAGTCGACAAGTAGTGTCTGCTACCCTGCATCATCAACAAGCGCACTTTCTGTTGGAGCGACCTCTTCCGGCGACACACGTGCAAGCTTTTCCAGTTACGGCACACGACTTGATGTAAGTGCGCCAGGCGTTAGTGTCCCGGCCGACTTGGCGCCTTCTTTAGCCTACGGCAACGCAACCAGCGGACTGGTCAGCGGCACTTCATTCGCAGCACCGACCGTTGCAGGAGTTGCCGCCATTATTAAAGGCATGCTCCCTAGCGCCTCACCCGATGAAATAGAGGATTTCCTTATGCTTCGAAGCGACATACTTAGCGGCATGAACAGCAAGCCACGAACTAACGACTACGGCTACGGCAGACTCAATGCCTACACTTCTCTCCGTGTCGTCAGTGGACAGTTGCCTGTTTATAGACTATCTACCAGCGCACTACCTGACAGTCTCTACACAAATAATATACTTGAGCGAAACACGTATCTTACAGATGCAAAATGGCGCTATCAAGGCATCTCGTTCTGGGATACTGGCTCAAACTACGACGGCAACCTCAATACCTATCGAGACGACACCGCCCACTAGTCTGACTTCATCAACTCTGCGATTTTACGCGTCGTATTAATGTTTCGCACTGTCATTTCCTTATATAAAGCACTTTTAGCTAACTTGATCATCGTTGACTTTGTTAAGTCACTCGTTCTAGCCGACCACAGCAATGCGCCCGGCAAATAGATGACTTCTTCTATGTCTTTCTTTGGCGCAAAGTTCTCCAATATAGCTGGTGTATCAATGCTATGACGAAGAAAGATAACGTTATATTTATGGTTTGTATCGACCCACGACTCAGGAATATCCTGCATCAATCGTTCAATCTCTCCTGCGCTCCGAACAACGACATGAAGATCAAGCTCGAAGTTAGCGCTCAGCATACGCTCAATTGCTATTTCTATTTTTCGGGGGTCTTTTTCGTCGGTCTCGAAGAACGCATTGCCGCTATTAATATAGGTAGTCACGTTATCATAGCCAATACTAGCTAGCTCCTCACGGAGCTTTGGCATTTCGACCCGACTATTTCCGCCGACGTTTATGCCTCGCAATAATGCAACATATTTCATGCATACACTATAGCGCGACTATTCGGATTGCTTTGAACCGATCGTCACAATCCAGACCAGCACCCAAGCAACAAAACCATAAAACGCTATCGCAATCAGTGTCTCGAACTCAAAACGCGACACTCCATATTGCGCTTGATAGTTGAATAGTCCGAAAAATGGCGCCGCAAATGGATGACTTATGTCATATATGAAGCTCGCAAAAGCATTGCCCCTGTTCGCGCCAAATAGTGACAAAAGAAATCTAAACCCTAACACTGCCATAATTACGCCGCTGATTAGGTAAATAATCTGCGCAGCAGTCCAGCCAGCTCGTGCATTTCGTGCAGGGGCGCTAGTGTTATCTTCGATACCTTCTTCTACCGTTCGGGTTTCTCGTACTATGTTCGCCATCTTACATCTCCTGTTAGTATGCACACAAGAGTACGCTGTTTCATTGTTGCTATCAGTAAGGAATGTTACAAATGCCTCGTTAGTGTGCCGACTCTATAACAACTGCGCTATCTGCTATCTGTTGTGTTAACTCAATGCCGCCATACTTTGCATCAACATCACTTAGATTTACTATGTGAACTTTCTTTCCATAGCGTATGACGCGCTTGGTAACCGGGCCACCCTTTACGCCATGCGATCCGAGACGTAACTGCAGTATGTCTCCCTCTTTGATTAATCTGCCCGACTTGTCTGTGATGTCGTGTTCACTCATGCGCCAAGTCTATCACGACACAAGAGGTCTCGATCATATCTGAAGTAGATATTCGAGCGTATCGTCTCCGTCTACTCTGTCATTACTTTTAGTGCCGACGAGACTGAAGCCGAGGCGCTCAAATACACCCTTAGATGCTGCGTTTGCGCCCCATGTACGAGTAAATATACCCATGTAGCCCTTGGTTCTGTACATATCGATAAATTCCTCTACCTGGCGTAGGCCAAACCCCAAACCCCGGAAGTCCTTCGACACATACATCGGACCTATCGCTATCGTTGAACCGTCAGTGTGACTCAGGGCAGAGATATAGGATACTGGTCGCCCATCGACTTCCAAAACATACAACGCAAAGTTTGGATCTCCTTTAAAGGCCATAAACTTTTCTGTTGTTGTCTCGTTGGGGTGTTTTGTCGTTGCCAAGAATGCTGTGTCAGACTCTGCTATCAGTTCTGAAATATCTTCAGGCCTACACTCTCGTAAAGTTGCTGCTTCTACACTATGTTGTTCGGGATTATCTTCGTTCATAGCCGACACCATAACATTAGTTGTCCTTGGTCGCCTCGACCGCAGCGACATAATGCTCGGGTAAGATTAACTCACGCAGATCGCCATTTTCTAGATGGCGCAAAACCGGCACATAGCCGCGCTTTGCCTCATTCCAAAGTATGCGGTCGACATTGAGTGCTTGCCGAATGATAAACGTCGCATGTTGTCCACGCTCGACCGCCATCTCCTGCAAGGCTTCAATTTCCCGCTTTGGCGCACGTATGTTGAATCTTCCTTCTTCCATAGACGATTAGTATGTCAACTTAATCGCGACTTGAAAAGAGTAGTAGTGGTTACAACAAACAGCTTATGTTAACCTTGCTGTATGAATAACTCATCTAGACCCTGGGTATCAACCATATTGCTCCTTATGGTGAGCCCGCTTATAGCACTCATTACAATCGCGGCGTTTAGCCTGTCAGACGTGCACAATACATTCGATTTCTTAGTACCCCTCATCGGTGTTGCCCAGCTCGCATTTATCATTGGAATATTTTTGGGAAAGCTATGGGGCCTCATAGGATTAAGCGTTATTGAAGTAGGATTATTTGTGGCGACATTGTCGTACTATATTCCCAAAGGCGAGGGCAGCGCGGTTGTTAAAACCCTAATAGGCCTATCGCCGTTATTCCTAATAACTATCTATCACTGGACGGCGAAACGGGCTTTTTTCAAATAGACTAGAAGTCGCTGGAACACGAAATTACTAACGAAACAAACTCATGGTTATAGTTTGGATATATTCTATGATGCCTGTATGGAAAGATTAGCTCTCGGAAAACGTAACGCACTAGTAGCAGGTTTTTTGTCCGCTACCGCTCTAATGGGCTGCTCTATTGACAGTTACCTAACAGATCCATCAGATGTGCACTGTGACGGCAAACGGACAATGGCTGATTTGCGCGGAAACGGTATGGCTACATTTATCGTGCACGGTGAGGATGAATCGGTGGCGACAGTCCAGGTGCGAAGGAATAGACAAGAAGTAAGTGTTGCTGTTAGCGGAGATATTACCGGACCACCCCAGCAATTAGAAGAAGATGGGTTTACCTCTCCCACGCCTATCGTTGAAGGATCTGAGTTAAGCGCATTCGGCGCTGGCGGTGCGTGGGTTATTGACGCTCGAAAAGACAGCGTTGTCATTCAGGGTTCTTGCGACGGAATATAGTAAAACTATCAATCTATAAAAAAGAGATTGAAACGAATTTCAATCTCCACATTATATTCACTTTGGTACCCCTGACGGGACTGTATTCGAACCATTTTGACGGACTGTCAAACTGGTTACGCCTTGGCGAGGTCGCCGATCGCCTGCTGAAGCTGGCCGAGCAAGCCCGTGCGCATCCGTACACACCAGGTCCGCGCCCAGACCGTAGTCACAAGCTCACGGAACATGAGGTTGATGATCTGGTCACAGCGTTTCAGACGGGAGTGACAGTCAAGGCGCTTGCCAAGCACTACTCGATCAACCGAACCACCGTGATGGATCACCTGCGGAGACGTGGCGTACCACGCCAGGGTGATTGGTCGGAGGTGGCGGTCAAGAAGGCTGCCGCTCGCTACGAAGCTGGTGAGACTCTGGACGAGATCGCAGCGACGTTGAATGTCGATCCGAGGACAGTTGGAAGACAGCTACGAAAGGCAGGAGTGCCGATTAGGCCGAGCGGGCCGAGACGCCCTCAAAAATGAAGGTTCAGCGGGATTTGCGAGCGTAGTAACTGACTATAGTCGAGTTTAGTGGGCTAGATAGCTTACTGGCGACAGATTTTGGTAGATAATCGAGAAAGCTATTGGCTTGTGCGAATCTATTCTTTGGCAGGAGATTCACGCCATTC
>CAZNVG010000044.1:0-8833 GCA_964576475.1 uncultured Candidatus Saccharibacteria bacterium
CCGCCGCCTCGCGCCGTTCCATCGCCTCATCATAATCCACCATCCCATACACAATCCGGCATGTATTCTCAGACTGACACTTAGGGCATTTCATTCGCGTCACCTTATCAGTCTAACCGATTCCAATAATCTTTATATTCGTCTTCAACCATTTTTAATATCCAGGAAGTCTCACTCTGATTTTTCGGCAAATCTGTTTTGCCATAGAGCATAAGAATTGTCTGAGCATGTGTTTCAGTGTCAAGAAACACTACGCATCTATTACCTGACGACTTAGCTGATATGCCGCTTTGTGCAACAGCAAAGTCGTACTTGAAAAGCAAACAGCCAGAACCGCGCCTTAACTCATCTACCTGTTGTGTCGACTGTAGTGCGTGTACGCGCCTCAAATCCTGCTCTATTGATATCATGGTTACGTCCCAGCGCTTACCGACATAATCTTTGGCGAACCGCTTAATGAAATGACGCGCAGCATACACGCCTATAATCACGCGATAGTCCTCATTATCTGGCAGCTGACTTGAAAACATGATCGGGATCTTCCTGAATTATCAGCTCGTACGGTATAAACTCACCATCACGGCATGCGGCCCACGGTTTTTGCTCGTGAGTAAAATTAACAATTTCTTCGGTACGGCGGTCTTTCCACTCGTCACAAATTTCTTTGATCAGACCCAGCTCCTCGTCTGACAATTTGTCGAAGCTGTCTGTTTCTCTGCTGCGTGGACATATGATCTGCGCCTTTTCTATGGGCTTTATCTCTATTTTACCTGTTTGGTATAGATCATCCGTGAGCGAGAAAAACACATCAGCAACCGGCCCGTACTCCATACGACGGTACTTTACGCCACTCATTGGTTCGAGATCCTGAAAAAATTTTGTAAAATCTGCGAGGTACAGGAGTTTGGCAAGCTTGGTTTTTGGTACTCCACCTCGACCATCGCTGGCAAACTTTAGGCAGGCGAAATACATCTGTCGAAACTTCGGGATATCAACTGGATCATGAAAGAAATCTTCTGGCATAACACCAAAAGTGTCCGCAAGTATACCGAGTTCCTTCGTAGAAAGGTCTCGCTCTCCTTTTTCCACTAGAATATAGCGCTGGCGACTAAGGCCTAATCTATCTGCGACTTGCTGTTGCGTTAGCCTACTTTCTTCGCGCCACTTGATAATACGTTCTGGTAGTTGAGTATAATTGCCCATAAAGCCAGTGTAGCGCAGATTATTTCAAAAGTCAATATTACAATACACTACATGTTGCATTTTCATTACATTTTACGTATGATTAAACTAAGATATTATGCCGTGAGGCATGAGGTCTTCGGGAGGGTTATTCGTCCCGGCGAATACGAAAAAATCCGCTTTCGCGGATAATCGTGCAAGATCTGGACAACCATGCACCTTTTAGTATAGCGTGAACCGACCGAGTGACAAAACATTCACGCTATACGAAAGGAAAAATTCTATGGCAAAACCACATCAAATTCACACTGTACACCGACCAAGCGGTTGGGGCAATCTAAGTGCTGGAGCGTCAAAGGTTCCCAAAATTTACCCCACAAAGGCTGAAGCACAAGCGGCCGGTCGTCAAACCGCCATCAACCAGCATGCAGAGCATATCATCCATAACGAAGATGGAAAAATCGGTTCGCGCAATAGCTACGGCCACGACCCACACCCACCGAAAGGATAATATATGCAAATGATTACATTTAGTATATTGATTGACTTCTTTAAAATAGTCATTAACTCCATGCATGCTACTAGCATCATTATTTTTCATGCATTATTTCAAAATATCTGGCAAGAAATCAATGGCCTCATCGATCCGGGCAATAAAATATTCTGGGCAATACTGCTCATCGGATCTTTTACGGTGCTCGTTCAATTTGCAAAAGTACGGAAACTAGATTTCATCCGCTCAATTTTGGGTTTCTGAAATTACATTTTGATTTACTTGTAACTATTATTTACGAAGTCTGAAATAATATCAATTTTACCGTGAGCAAGTTCAATAAGTTGAAAATTGGAGAGCATATATTGTGCAATCAAGTTTTCATTTAGCTCATCAATAGTCATTGTGAAGTCTGGGTCATATGATTTAATTTGCCTATCGTATATTGAAGATAAAAACGCCAGTTGCAACGCTTCAATTCTCTCTATTCTATTTACATATTCTTTCACCTCAATCTCAAACTCTTCAGGTGTGTCGCAGAATAAATTTCCTGCGGCATGTAGTCTGTTATTCCGTGTGTTTACGGGAGAAGATATATGGCCAATCGTCTGATCGTCTATGCCTATCAAACGGAAGAATCGAAATACAGATTTTTCGTTCACACCACTGAACGAAAAGGGGTTAGTAGGTTTTTTGAGAAATTCCTTTTCTTGATTTGGAAATCCTATCCAGCAATATTCAAACTTATCGTTGTTTTCTTTCGCAATTCGAAGTAATTGGACGTAGACGTAAGTCATGTATAGCAAATGTAGATGTGAATACGCGCTAGAAAATAGCCCATTGTCAACGCAGCTTAAGAGACTTAGTATGTGGTGCTTAAGATATTCATCAACATCAACAAGTGATGTATTTGAGGGCAAATAACTCGCAAACTCGATCACCGAGTCTTGCATGTCTTATTCTCCCCAGATTTCGGCGAGCTTGGATTTGATTTTTTGCTGGTAGATCTCAATGATTTTTTTGTTTGCGTCAATGAGCTGTCGTTCAGAATCGAGCTCGGCGACGATTTTGCGCTGGGTTTCAATTGGGGGGAGTGGGATGCTTATGTCAGCTATTCTACTAAGCGCCAGCTTTGGAACACCCACACCCATGGTAGATTTTTTTATCTGTTCTTGTACTAAATCCGTGTTTAACGCTGCAACCAAATATTTGGGTAAAATTATTGCATTGTCAAATACTAGCTTCGCAGCATTCTCCGTAAGTGATGCACCATCTAATTTTTCGGGAATTGTCCCTACTCTACCGATCGTTCCTGCTATTGAAATATAGACATCATTTGACGAAATCGTGTAATTTTTTATCTGCTGAAATATGGCGTCGGAAATGAAACGAAGGTCAGATAGATTTATGGAGCCATCCATCATATCTACAACTCGAATATATGGTCTAGCCGTTTGATCATCTGTAAAAGTTTCGCTTTTTGGGAGACGCTTCCCTCCTTTTATTTGTGCAAATTCTGAAATCGTATGCTGTTCACCACTAATACTAATGGTGGGTTTGTAGGTTTTTATTATTGTTTGGGCGGCGTCGATGATTTTTTGGTATCCGTCGAGCTCGGCGACGATTTCGCGCTGGGTTTCGATTGATGGAAGCGGAATTTTAAACCTCTCAACATCAGATATGTTCATTGATACATTGGCTGCACCACTCATTAAATGAGCCATGCTTTTTTTGGAAGCATTTAAAACATGAAAAAGAAAATTTGGGTCTAACTTGTCACGATCCAATGGCTCAATGAAGCATAGAAGGTTTGCCAAAGCAAACTGGCCCTTCGCTCTGTGAATCCGTTTAATTTCTGCCTTACCGTGACCTAGAGAAGATATTAGAGGTACAGCTACGCCGTCACCGTCAAAGTCATAGTACTCTGCTGTTTTTGCCTCTGCAGCCGTTAGAATTAAAGGGTACTCGCCTGGGTTTGTTTTTGTACTCGAAGATTTACCCTTTTTAATACTCGCAACCTCTTTGAGCTCAACAAACTCAATCTCATGATCTTTTGCGTCATATTTCCTATAGAGTGACTGCCTTAGATCATAGGTTACACTTGATCGAATATCATGTTTGCGTGCATTGAAGGCCAAGGGGCTGCTTACTATTTCGGCTCCCGCCTTAAATGCCTTAATAAGATCAAGCGCTTTAGGCATATCGTTATCGTCTATCTTACGTGCTGTTGCTCCTAGACTAACGCCTACGTGCTTGATATCTATAAACAGTATTTCATCGCGTTGCTTAGCGAATTCCTTGTCCAATAGAAGGATGCTGGTTTTCACACCGGTGTATGGCATAAAAACCCCGGAAGGTAGGCTGATGACAGCGTATAGATAATTCTCGACAAGGTTTTTGCGAAGCTCTTTGTAGGCTTTGCCGCTTTGAAAAATGATACCTTCCGGCACGATCACACCGGCGCGGCCAGTTGGCTTGAGGTGACTGGCAATGTAGTCAACAAAGAGAACCTCCGCACGGTTGGCGGATATGCTGAACTTTTTGTGTGGTTGGATGCCACCTTTTGGTGTCATAAATGGCGGATTAGCTAAGATGACGTCATAACGGTCATTCCAATAATCTTCACTGCTGAGCGAGTCGTGATTACGAATATCTGGGCTAGTAAAGCCGTGCAGGTACATATTGACGCTGGCCGTACGAACCATAGTCGGGTCGATATCAAAACCGCGATAATTGTGGTGCAGCTTCTCCAGCTCGTCTGCCGTCAGGCGTTTTTCATCATTTGCATTTCCCTGCCCGTCTTTACCATCATGCTGAGATTTGACGTGATTGTATGCGGCGATCAAGAATCCGGCTGTACCCACGGCCGGGTCAAGCACGGTATCGTCTTTGGTCGGACCCACCGCTTCCACGATGAACTTGATGATATGCCGCGGCGTGCGGAACTGACCTACGTCGCCCTGTGCGCCGGTGATGGATAGCAAGTACTCGTAGGCGTCGCCGATGTCGTCGCTATCACCATGATTGAATTTATTAATTTCCTCCAGGAAAAGCCGCAAAACGTTTGGTGAATTGAACGGCAAAAAAGCATTTTGGTAAATCTCACGAAATAGTGGCGGGAGCCCTGGGTTTTTGCTCATACCCTGAATGGCCTGGCGGTAGAGCTCCAACTGGTCATGTGCCTCCAGCCCCGGCTTCATGAGTTCGTGCCAGTTATATTTGGCATAGTCGTCAGTAAAGTAGGTACGCCTGCCACCGAGCGCGGCCGCTTGGTCGTCGATGTCGTTCATAAACTTATACATCAGCGCATAGGTAATCTGGTCTATTTGCCCGGCAGGTGACGGCACAGCGCCAACGAGGATTTGACGGGCGGTATCTATGCGTTTACGGAACTCTTCGTATGACATGTATTATCCTTTTAATTTATCGGTATCTATGTAATCACGGATGTAACTGACGATTGATTCAGCCAAGCCTTCGCGGTGCAAACGGGTGTATTCGTCTAGGGTGATTTGGCCACTATTCGCCAGCTGCCCAAACTGTTTGCTGTCGATGGCGCTGCGAACAACGTCCGACGAAATGTAGGCATCAAACAGGCGGTATGCCAGGTGAAATAGCTCGGCGTCTTCTGACAGCTTCTCGGAAAGTTCTTTGGTTTGCACAAAATCATCAAATTTGTCAGCTATGATGGCGGCCTTCTTTTTCGGCTCGTCTATACGACCCATGATAATATCGAGCGCCTCACCGAGCGAGATACGACGGTCAAGTTTGAAGTGCTTTTTGATTTTGTCGAGTGTCATAAAGTGGTTTGGCTTATCGAGTAAATTGTTTTTGAGGTATTCCAATGCAGCAGCTGGGTTCTCTTGGTCGAGCTTGCGTAGTTCGGCGTCCTCACGCGTTTCTTCTACAAAGGCACGGAACATTTCTCGGTCAACAACCATACCCTCGCGGCCGACGGCCGCTGTTTCCGCGGTCTTAAGATTATCGTTCTCGCCAAGCTCAAACGCGCCGTAATGTGGCAAGGGGCCGTCGACAATCGTACCAGTCTCGCGCAGACCTGGTTCTGCTACAACAGTGGCCGCTGCAGGAATCTTTGGCACGGCAAGTGGTGCCTTGTAGTCATATTTTTCATTGAAGTAGTCACACACCGCGAAAAAGTCTATGAGCTTGAAGCCCTGTTTGCGTTTAGTAATCACCTCTTCATCATGTGCATAGTCCGTGTAGGTAAATGCGTGGAGGCGGGTGCCGCGACCCTTCATCTGTATAAACTCACTCGGGCTAAATACTGGCCGCATAAACACCACGTTTTGCAGATCAGAACAGTCATAGCCTGTCGTCATCATCCCGACCGTTACAGCGACGCGGGCGCGAGAACTCAGGTAGTTCTCAAGCCAGCGTGTATGGCCTAGTAGATCATTTTCGCTGAAACGCACTGTGTAGTTCTGTGCATCAGATACACGACTGGTGATTTGGATGGCAAAATCCGACTGATACTTGCCCGGCCAGCGTTCCATGGCGAGCTTGTTGAGGAAATTCACGACTTTTTCAGCGTGGTCCTGCGAAACGGCAAAGATGATAGATTTGCCTACCTCACCACTGATTGGATCTACATCGGCGTTATCGAGGAATGTCGTAGCTAACACTTCATTGGTCGCTTCGTTGAAGAACTTGCGCTCAAAATCACGTGCGCCATATACTTCGTCTACTTCGACTTCATCCTCAACGACCTTATGAACGGCATAGCCCTCGTCACTGAGCAGCTGAGTGGTGATGTCAGTACGCGCATCGACGACAACTGGATTCACCAGGAATGGCCCATTGGGGTCATTCACGCCGTCTGTCAGACTATAGCGAAAAGTCGGCTGACCACTGTCGCAACCAAACGTCGTGTAGGTATCGAGCAGCTGGCGGCGCTCAAACTCACGCTCGGTGTTTTCATCCTCGTTCGTTCCCTTCAGGTAATCCTTTGGTGTAGCCGTAAGACCGACACGATAGCCGACGAAATACTCAAACACAGCACGAGCGTTGCCGCCTATGGAGCGATGCGCTTCATCACTGATAACAAGGTCAAAATCGGTCGGAGAGAATTCGTCGCGGTACCGGTAATTGGTCATCAGGCTTTGCACAGTGCTTACCACTACCTGCGCCTTGCCCCAATCATCTTTGTGCTTTTTGTAGGTCAGGACAGTAAAGGCGGAACCGATAGTATTCGCAAAAGCGGTCTGCGCTTGTTCTTCGAGCTCAATCCTGTCTACCAGGAACAGGACGCGGTGTGCATTACCGGTTTTTAGGAATAGTTTAATAATACCTGCACATGTGAGTGTTTTGCCCGTACCTGTTGCCATTTCGAGCAAATAGCGTTTATTACCTTTATTGGCCGACTTTTGGATAGCTTTAATTGCCTCAACCTGGTACTGTCGCATAATCTTAAGTTTTTTCTTTTCGATAAAGTCCTTACGCTCATCACCACCTGCAACGTATTCTGGTGCTTGCTCAAAACCAGGCATTTGAGACTTCGCGATGTAGGTCTCATCGATTATTTCCGCAGCGAGTGTTTCTGGTTTTGCCTGATATTTTTCGCTATCTTGAAGAGAAGATAAACTCGGAATCTTGGATATTGGCTCAGGATTACCCTCATACATATCCCAGAGGAAATGAACATTGCCATTGCTAAGGATAACGTAGCGCACGTGCATACCATTGGCGTAGTTACGCGCTTGTTCTTTTGCACTTAGAGGTGGGATACTCTCACGTTTGGCTTCAAGCACAGCGACGGGCTGTCTGTTGTCATCCAGGAGTAAATAGTCTATAAAACCTGCGTGAATATTTTCAAAATCATCACCTACGGTGTGAATATCAATACTTTCACCAGGGTTAAGACGTGTTTCAACATCAACATTTGCCCGGTTACTATCAGTGTCAAGTAATCGCCACCCAGATTCTTCCAGTAGTTTATTGATCTTCAGCCGCGCAGAAGCCTCTTTCTTACTCATTAGCTTGATTATAGCAAATTTATAGAGGAGAAACTGGCCTTTGTCACAATAATGTGGTCTGTGAGATTAATACCGAGTAGGCTTGCAGAAGTCTCAAGTCGCCGAGTAATCTGTACATCCGCATCACTTGGTTTCAAATTTCCACTTGGATGGTTGTGGGCTACGATGATGCTGGCGGCGCGGTCTGTGATGGCATCGGCGAAGACCTCACGTGGATGAACGAGACTGCTTGTAAGCGTGCCTATGGTTATCACCCGTTTGGCAATGAGGCGGTTCGCGCCGTCGAGCGTCAGACAAACGAAATATTCTTGCTTCTTGTCGCGGATATTAGAAAGCTGTTCTACCGCCGCCTCGGGCGTATCGATAATTGGGCGACTTGAGTCAAGCAAATACCGTCCGGCAAGCTCAAAGCTAGCTAATAGCTCACTGATTTTGGCCGGGCCCAGCCCCTTCACGTGGTAGAGCACTTCCATGGTAATGCATCGCTTTTCTTTCAGGATTTTCAGGATATCTTTGGCTATTTTAGTCACGTCGGCCTCGGCATTGCCACTTCCAATAATCGCCATTATAAGCTCATGATCACTGAGAGCGGCAGGACCTTTGGAAATAAGCTTCTCGCGGGGTCGCATATCTTTGGGGGTTTGTTTTATGCTTCGCATAGTTTTAAGTATACGCAGCCTAAGCATAATTGCCAGGGTTCGATTGTGGGTGGGCTATGAGAGGTAATTTATGTGGCGGAGGTGAGAGCGAATGATTGGGTTGCCAGCATGTCGCCGAGGCTCTCGGCTACTTTTTCTTGGGCGATTATCCTGACCGCCTCGGGCGAAATACCTGCCAAGTGCTGCATTACATAGTCGGCAACGCCTACCAGGCTCTGTATCTCCGCCGGGCCAAAGTTCTCTGGTGTCATGCCAGCTATCCATTCCTTTGTTTGTTTTGTTGTCATATATTTATTGTACCACCGAAGCCAAGCTAATCGGCCGCAGAATTGATTTAATCAAGTAAATTTGTTAATATGCACAAATTATGGCTTACTTCGAAAATTTGGCAGCTGATCTTGACCAGGCGCAGCACAGCAAAGATTTTGCGAGCCTTATTCCTACTACCGCTAGGGTTGCTTCGCTCCCCTTCGCAGTGGTCAAACAAGTCGCCGAGGTGCCTTCAT
>CAZNVG010000045.1:0-8352 GCA_964576475.1 uncultured Candidatus Saccharibacteria bacterium
GCCAAGTTTTTTCACAAAGTCTACAGATTAAGTTGTAGACTTTTTTAATATAAAAAAGTTCGATTCCATTCACCCTGTCTCACATTATTCTTCTATAATTGCTATATGTTTAGACTGTCTAAAGAGATTTAAACAAATAGCAAAAGACAGCCATCTCTTTATTGCTACTAATTCGAGACTACTTACCAGAACTTGAAGACAATCATTGAAGCAATGACTATTGCCCAAACGATGGCAATAAATAAATCTCCACCATTGTCTGCAAATAGTTGGATTTTTGTCTTAGCATTCTTACTTAACTTGTAATCTTTGTAGTTAATTCTAAACCATGCCCAATTCATTGCGATAACTGCGCTGTAGCAAAATATACAGAAAATACAGATGTAACCAATACGGAAGGTGCTTTGCCATAAATACCACGCTCCAAAAGCGAGGAAAAAAACTGAGAAGAATTGGAATACGTATCGCAACTTTAAGTTAAGTTTGCTGCCAGTAAGTGCGGCAAGCGCTAGTCCTGCGGTAGTCGCAAAGAATATCATACATATTAGTGAATTGGAAAAACCAAAAACTCGTGACTGCCAAGCATTAAAGACATTACTACAGCTGAATATTGAGTTTAGGTCACAACTTAAAGCCACTTTTGGGTGCAGGGCACTATTAATTCGTTCAATTGTTTGAATTAATGACGCAATAAGCCCTACAGAAGAGCCAATCGTTACTGTCGTCCAAAGCGATTTGTTGGATACTTTCATTTGTTTAATTATACTCCCCAATTGTTAGTGTGGAAACAGGATTAATATAGACCTTTTTAACTTTGTCTAGCGATGTCCTTTTTACATTATTTCTTTCTGCTTCCACCCCTATTAAAGTTCGATAATCGTACTGTATCTCCTGCCAGAACTTCTTCTCGACATGCAGTCGAGTTTTTTGTTTCTAATGAGCAGAATTGTATGCAATCACGGCGAACGGTGAAAGCTGTTCTAGTTTAATTGAGCGGAGATCGACCCATTCAGCACCCGATACATCTTCCCCATCAATACTATTGTTGAATTTGGTGTCGTCAAAGTCAGTTACTTCGTAAATCTTACCAATATGAGTTAGAGTCTCTTCTTCTCCGTCGTCAGTAATGTACTGAGACGTATGCTCGACGTTTTTCATAAAGGTCTGTCCAATGACAACGACTCCTGTTTCTTCTTTAATCTCACGACGTAGGCAGCTTACTTCATCTTCGTCAGATTTTATTCCCCCGCCCGGCAAATCAAGCTTTCCTTTATACGGACCTCTGGCTTTGTGAACTAGTAGTATATTTCCTGATTTGACGATTAATCCGTAGACACCAATATGTGTATGATAATTCATAAAGTTCATCATACATTGATGGCTATACTTTTGTGAGTCAGGGCTGAATAATTGCAATCTCAAAGTTACATTCGCACTTTTTTATAGCGTTAGTTGACGAATCATTGCCCATATTTTTGTTTGTAAAGTCATAACTCTGCACAGTAGTAATTTGTGCGATGAGTAGTTAGGCGCTACGCGCTCATAGTTAACGTCGTTAATGAGTGCTGCTGTTATGGTACAATCCGGTTATGTTAAATGACGAACAAATAGACACCTTACTTGCAACAGAATTAGCAAAAATCGGAGCAGTTTCGGGCGCGATTGGCGGCGGAGTCTCCGGTGCGGTAAATGCCGCGACAGGAGCATTCGTTGCAGGAAAATTATTAAAAACGGATAAACAAACTGAAACAGTCAACTTTACTGTTCCCAATCAGGAAGTGCTCACAACAGTGAGTCGAGTATTTAGCAATAAGCCATTTACTCCAGGGGCAGACGGTACGCAGATTATTACCGACGTAAAGCATTCTGGTTTCCTGAACATGAATCCAGTAGTGGTTATAGGCATCGTAAAAGACAGTTCTGTTCAGCTAATTGCGGGCGCTAAAGAAGGTCTTATTAGGCAAAAAACTGCCAAAAAAGCTCTTGCTGCTGTTGTGTCTCAGCTCAAGATTTGATTCTGCTTTTTTTCGTTTAGCTTCTAGTGTAAGTGCTAGTAAAGCTCTGGTAATGATTTCTCTCGTTCTCTTAGACTTTTCTGTGAGGCGTATAATAGTAGTGGAGGACAATGTTATGAAAAAACAATGTCAAAGTTGCGGAATGCCGCTGATTACTAAGAAAGCCGGGGATTGTCGTGGCAGTGAAAAATACGGCAGCAAAAGTGAAAAATGGTGCAAGCTTTGCTATGAGGACGGCGCCTTCATTACAAAAGATTGTTCACTCGATGATATGAGGAAAATCGTAGACGACGCGTTAGTAGAGAACGGGAGCGGCAGGCTTATGCGCTGGATGGCTCAAAAGCAGTTGCCCCGACTTGAGCGTTGGCGTAAAGACTAGATAGGTATCGTAGTACACTTCTTACAAAAGAAGTGTACTATCTACGCTCAATGCCGGTATTTGGTACGCTCACTACATTGAGCCCTAGTCCAACTGGATCAACGATATTGCCATCAGCCAGTCCGTCGTCATCCATGCTGCTACCATCAGTAACTTTATAGCTCGCTTTTGCGACTGCCTTACCATCGATAGTAAGTTGCTGAATCGTTGCATTTGGAATCGTCAGATATGTACTGCCTCTAGACTTGCGTAGTATTAAACCTGTGCTGTCTTGTCCGTAAAAATAGAGACTCACATCAGCTGTACCGCCGACGCTACAACCACGAGCGACAAAGCCAACTAGGCCCGCTGGGTAGTTATATCCGCTGTCTTTGGCATCATCTGACTCCAACCCATGCTGGATATTGAAGTTATCGTTACACGACGTGCTTAGTACGACGTAGTTACTTGAATTGACTGCAACAAAACTCGTTACATTCGCTTGGGTGTAGTCGGCTGTACCGTCGTTATTGGCGTCGCCATCGTTAGGGCCAAGTGATTCGAGTTTGTTTGAAATACCGTCACCATCAATGTCGCTGCTTCCTGTCGTCGTAACTTCTACTCTTCCCCATTGTCCAGTACCAAGATCACTCACGTATCTAAATCGGACGTGATACTCAGTGCCAGGTAGCAGACCGGTTACAGTTACTGCGAACGAATCACCTGTCTGATTAGGTAGGTCGGTCCAAGTAGTAGCGTCACTGAATCCGTATTCAAGCTCCCAGGTAGTTGGTCCTGTAAGTAGTGGTTGAGTGTTACAACTAACCTGAGCAGTTGTATCAGTTACTGACGCTTCTTCACACAGTAGAGTCGGCAGATTAAGTGGACGTAGTCCAGGGTAGTCGCCTGAGCGTACATACCATATATCTGTGAAATCCCAAGTATCCATAGGTGACTCTGTAGAATTTTCAAGATAAGGTGTACTCGCTATAAAGTTGTTGCTTTCAGATGCTCCGAATGCAACTGAGCCAACAACGGCAGATCCCGCATCGGTGAATGTCACATCGGCGTACGTTTTCTCGACATATGCAGGTCCCGAACCCACTTGTCCAGTTATGCCGCCGACGTTAGCGGTTGCATCTATAGTCCCTTGGAAATAACTGTTTGAAACCGTAGAAGGCCCAATGGTGATGCCAGCAAGTCCACCGGCCATAGTATCAGCGGTAACTGTCGTGTTTTCAGCAAAGCTGTTGGCAATGCTAGACCCGCCGAGATAGCCTACCAACCCACCGACGTTATCGGCAGAGCCGGTAACCGTGCTGTTTCGTAACCCAATGTAGCTAATTGTTGTGTAGCTGGTGGCGCCTACGAGCGAGCCAACCATATCCGTGCCCGATATAGCAAAGCCATCAAGAGTAACGTTTGTTATGGTGGCTTCTGACGTTGCACCAAAGAGTCCTGTTCGCGATGATGGACTGGTTATGCTGACATTGGATATCGTCCGATTGTCCCCATCGAAGCTACCAGTAAACTCTGCTCCTAAGTCGCCAATAGGCGTGAATGTTACACCGTCACAGTCAATGTCGCTTGTAAGGATGTAGTGTTTAGAAAGTGTAGTAGCACTGTCGTTTATGTCTTGCAGCTCGGTGCACGTTCCAATTTCGTAAGGATGATCAGCAGTGCCGTCGCCACCGTGAGCTGCATTGCGCAAATATGGAAAGTTACCTGCATTGAAACCCCAGATGCTAGAGAAATTCCAGCCCGCATCGACATAAGTGCTCAGGGTTTTCATCTGTGCGTTAGTCTTCCCTGTGCCGCCACCCTCCGTAAGTAAGACCGTAGATGCAGTTTCGGTATCCCAAAAAGAGTCACTGACCGTCGAGCTATTATAGGCATAGCCTGCCAATCCTCCTTCACCCCACGCGTCTGAGTAGTATGTAGATACGTCAGCTGCAGAATAGCTCGTGTATATATGGGAGCCATATTCCATGCCTGAGACGAGGCCGCCAGCAAACTGACCACTGCCCATAACCTCCCCGTTCACGAGTACGATAGATCCAGTCACAAAACTGTTTCTGATGAAACTGTCTGCTCCTACTAATACTCCTACGAGGCCGCCCGCATAGCGTTGTGCCGTTATCTGCACATTCTCCATACCAAGATTTTGTATAACGGCACCATTTGAGGTGTAGCCAATTAGTGCTTGTCGATCAGTCGTTGGTCGGTTTATGTATAAGTTGGTAATGGAGTAGCCATTGCCATTTAAGCTGCCGCTAAACTCTATCCCCCAGTCACCAACGGGCAAAAAGCCCGCGCCACCGTTCCAGGTATTTGTCTCACTGCAGTCTATGTTGCCGACCAGCTCATAGTGCGCCGCACGATCGTTGTTCATGTCTTGCAGCTGCAGACATGTAGCTATCTGATATGGCGATTCTGTACTGCCATCACCGCCAGCAAAGGCAGAAACGCGTTGAACGCTAACAAGTGAAGCCGCTAAAACCGACAGCATAAACACAGCCGCGCATATAAATGAAAAAACTCTGCGAGAAACATCTATAGTAACCACAACAATCCCCTCAATAATTAGTCATATTGTACGGTATTGCGTTTGTGCTTACTAGTACTAATTACTTTGATCGATGATTACAGCCTGCCCAGCAGCAGGGGCGACGCTTACCTGCAAGTAGGTCTGTTCCGGTTCGCTCAATGCGTCTATTCCTTGTGTCCGTTTGCTTGGCGTTTTCTACCCAACAAATCCATTCGTTTCGCGCTAAGGGCGTAATGTCTTCCCACGCATCACGAATAGTACGCTTAGATATCAGTATCTGCTGCAAATCTTTGGGGATTTTGTGCGCTACACCGCCGGAAAGAGATTTCTTGAACATAGATTTATTCTACATCTGCTACTAGTTCTGCTCAAGCTAATAGGCCAAGTGTGTACTGTTCAGATTGAGGTTATGCTAGACTTTGCATATGCAAGCTTCAGGCAAAAAATCTATAAAGAAGTATGTGGTATTACTAGTTGCGCCTTTCGTGGTTCTTATTGGCCTATTGATTCTACAAACCGCAGTACGATTTATCTTCACACAAAACGCTACCTGTGTGGATGATTCTATGTATTCTGGCGTATCAAACTGCATCGAACCTTCTCAGAATCCTATTAAATTAGTCGTTAACATTTTATCGCTAGTGCTTGGAGTGATGTGTGTGTTAGGAATTATGCTCTCGCCGCTGTGGATAATACGTATCATACAGGTGAGTTCTCAGAGTCACGACTCATCCCCTCCTTCTCAGCCTCCGGCCCATCAGCCACCAAACTAGATTGTTACTTTCGTCGCCCATACGACTCATCAGTGCAACTGGTTCTTTGCAGAGTAACGACAGGTAGACTATGAAAATGGAAAAAAGGTGACCGTGCAGGTCGGCGAACAGCGCGTGCTGCAACTATTCGCCGACCTGCAGATGGTCTACTTGATGCCGGCCTTCCGGAGGACTTCGGAGGACACACCGACCTTGCGCCAGGTGGCGCGGTCGATGCCGCGACGATCGCTGAACGACTTCGCCACAGCGATGAAGTCCTTCTCGAGCTGATCGCCATCGGGGGCGTCGCTCTTGAGCAACGTGTTGGCGGCGTTCTCCAGCTTGGTCTCCTCGCTGAGGAGGTGGAGACGCTTGAGCGCGTCGCTCTCCGCGGCGAGTTCCTCCTTGATCTTCTCGAGACGGGCGTTGATGGAACCGATGTCCTGCATCGCCGGCTTGCGGCCACGCTTGGGCTTGTGGTTCTTCAGGTGCGCCAGGTATGCCTTGACGGCGCGCGACTCGTCGCGACCTTTCCTGAGCGCATCGAGGTGCTCTTGGGTGACCTCTCGCTTGGTTTGCGTGCTGGTACTCAAGGTATTTCCCTTTCCATCCATTGTTCTTGGGTTTCTGGAGGATTCCAGATACTTGCAGCATGTTTTGGTGCTAGATGAGTTTCAATATTTAGTGAACTAAATACTCAAACCCATCTAGCAACAGTGCAATCTCATAGTCTACTTGTCAAAATACGTAACTCAATCTGTTGAGATAGAGTTCGTTTCAGGACAATACCATAAAAGCACACTAAAGTCAATCTATGGCAGGTACGTGGCTTTATTTAACCTTGTGTAAGGTCATTGCAACAGGGGCGATTAATGCTTACAATAGTGCTAGAGCTAAAGCAAACGGGGATATTTGATTTGAAGGTGCTAATGCTGGGATGGGAGCTGCCGCCATTTAACAGTGGTGGATTAGGAGTAGCTTGCTACGAGCTGTGCAGAGCACTTGCTGAACAAGGAACCGATATCGACTTCGTCTTACCGTACGAAACATCGCAGAGCGAACCATTTATGAAAATAATCTCTGCGACTACACGAACAATCGAGGAATATCTCGCTGCCGGACAGGCTTATGACTCGAAACAGTTTGTAAAGAAGGTTGTGTCTGAGTCTCAGCCAGATTTGTTCACGCTACAAGAAGAGTATGAACACGCTATCCATCAAGTAGTGGAGCCAGCGAAATTTGATGTTATTCATGCACACGACTGGCTTACCTTTAGAGCAGCACTTCGAGCTAAGCAGCTAAGTGGAAAACCACTGATTTTGCATGTGCACGCGACGGAGTTTGATCGTTCTGGTGGTGGACGAGGCAACCCTCTCGTTCACGAAATTGAAGAACTTGGTCTTTTGATGGCCGATAAAGTCATTGCGGTAAGTCAGCTTACCAAGAACAGTATCGTCGCAAACTATAATATTCCGCCAGAGAAAGTTGATGTAGTTCATAACAGTATCCGTGTTGAATCGAACGAAGTCCCATCAACTGATAATTTGTATGCATACATCGCTCTTATGAAATCTCTAGGGTATGGTGTCGTTTCTAATGTTGGTCGATTGACGCTACAAAAAGGGTTGGTGCAACTACTACAAGCCGCAGCGCTGGTGATTGAAAAACGACCAAAAACTATATTCCTGTTGGTTGGTTCTGGAGAGCAGCGAAATGAACTTATTTCGTTGAGCGCCAGTTTGGGAATTTCTCGCAATGTTGTGTTCGCAGGTTTTCAGCGCGGACAAGCCTGGCGCGACGCGTTCACGATTGCTGACTTATTCGTCATGCCCTCTATATCGGAACCGTTTGGGTTGTCTGCTTTGGAGGCAAGCGGCTTTGGAGTGCCAATACTTATTTCGAAGCAGTCTGGCGTGACTGAGGTCGTTCGATCTGCTCTTAAAGTTGATTTCTGGGATACGCGTGCAATGGCGGATCAAATCGTTGGCGCTCTTGATAGCCCTGCTCTACGTACTGTCATGAGTCGGGCGGCAACTAAAGAAATTTCGCGAATGTCTTGGAAGCGGTCTGCGCGTGAAGTATCGCGTATCTATGGACTACGCAGCGAGAGGGCTCGAGTATGAAACCTGCAATTGTGCTCTATCTACATGCACATCAGCCTTTTCGGGTTCGGCCATACACTATTTTTGATGCAGGAGTTTCGAGCGATTACTTCGCAGACGCGTCTGATCAAGACACTAACAACGAACGCGTATTGCAGAAAGTAGCCACCAAAAGTTACCGCCCTACAAACGAGCTACTATTGCGTTTGCTCCGTGACAACCCTGAGTTTAGACTAAGCCTCTCGATTACAGGTACATTACTAGAGCAACTTGAGCTGTGGGCTCCTGATGTACTAAAAAGCTTTCAGGAATTAGTAGCAACTGGCCGCGTAGAAATTGTTGCAGAGACTTATCATCATAGTCTCGCATTCTTTTATTCTCTCGCAGAGTTTGAGATGCAGGTTCGGATGCATACAGAGAAAATTAAACAGTTGTTTGGGGTGTCGCCGACAGCCTTTCGGGGTACCGAGCTTAGCTATAACAACGACCTTGCGGCATGGGCTGATCGAGTCGGATATGAGGCGATTCTAGCTGAGGGCTGGGATAAAACTCTAGGTCACCGAAGTGCGAATTTTGT
>CAZNVG010000046.1:0-4353 GCA_964576475.1 uncultured Candidatus Saccharibacteria bacterium
GCTTTTGATGCGATTTTTTTAATCGCTGCAACCTCTGATTTGGTGAGATTCATGTGACCATCGAACTTGCCATCCTCGTACAGCGAGTAGCGTGGGTGGTTGCATGGGCCGTTGCACATTCCGCCGCGACTGGTGACGATCATGACAACACGATCTTTCTGGATGCCACTCTCCTTTTCCTCTTGGGTTTTGTTAATGGACCACATGATAACACCTGCTGCAATACCCAGGATTACTACTGATGCTATGATTATTGTTGGCCATAGCCATTTTCGAGATGGTTTGTTGTCAGTGCGTTTTTTCATAGTGCTCTCCATGTATTATTTCTCTAGTGGTAATTTATCATGATCTTCTAACATAGCGGCGGTGTAGCGCACAAATACGATGAGCCAGGTGAAAATAATGGCGGCAGCTAGCAATTCGAATATTGTCAGGTTGAAATAGCCAGCGTGCTGGTACAGCCAGACGCTCAATAGTAGCGCTGCAAATAGGCCGTAGGATGCGACAAAGAAGGCCTTTGGAAAGTCTGGCGTCAGCCACGGCAATGCTAGGATGATCAGCAAAAAGAATATCGCCATGCCGCCAGCGGCTAAATTATGAATCGTTGGGAAGACGTTATACACAAACGCGCCGACCAATGCTAGCATGATGCCGATACCGACTATACAGATAGTGAGCGCTTTGGCCTTGGTACGCTTTGCCAAGCCCTTTTCATGCTGCAACTTCTTGAAATCGTCGGTAATATGCTTGGTCAGGCCAACCATAGCTACTCCGGCGATAATTAATGTGCCGTTAAAGGCATAGCTCGAGACGCCGCTATCGGCGCCCAGCGAGCTAAAATGTACATACCACCAGTTTGGGTCGCTAGCGCTCAGCATGCTAATAAATGTACCGCTAACGAGAAACAGAGCTAGCAGAACGGCGATACGCATAGAGTTCATTTGCGCGGCCGACAAATATGTGATGTAGCCAGCCATACCAGTGGCCAATGCTACGATAGTTGACGAACCAAATGGATCAATTTCTGCTCCGATAAAGGACCGACCGACGATGAAAAATATCAGAGCGTAGGTCAGGAGTATCAATAGAGCGTGCACGATTGCTATTGACCAGGTGCCGATCCGCTCGCTCAGCTTGCGTTTTCGAGACGCTTTACGGGCAATTCTAGCGTTAGTGAGCACATAGATCACCAGTGCAATGACGGCGGCTAAAATCGATGCTACAAAGCCGATAGAGATGCCTTTCGTGAATAGTGCAGTCGTGCTGTCCCAAAATAACGCTAGGCTAATTAAAAAGCCCACCGCCCCACTGATTAGAGCAATGTAAATAGCGGTTGATTCTGTATTTGTCTTGGCTGCTGCTGGCTGTTGAATATCTAGTTCTTTTTTCATATTACTATTGTACTACGTCAAGCATTAATTGAGGTAAGTAAGTTTTCTATGCTTTGGCGTATGGCTTCAGGCTTGGTCGTAGGAGAAAAGCGCCTGATGGTTTGGCCATCACGGCTCACCAAAAATTTAGTGAAATTCCATTTGATTTCTTTGCCTAGTGCTGATTTGCTGTGATCTTTCAAATATTTGAATATCGGGTGGGTATTTGGTCCGTTAACATTGATTTTCTCGCTGAGCTGAAAAGTAACGCCAAAATTGAGCTGACATACGTTTACCATTGTTTCATTCGTCTCTGGCTCCTGACCTGCAAACTGGTCGCAAGGAAAGCCGATAACTACCAGCCCCTTGTCTTTGTAATCCTGATTCAGTTGTTCCAGTCCCTCAAACTGCGGTGCTAATCCGCATTTTGTTGCAGTGTTAACGATCAAAATTGCTTTATCCTTAAATTCACCGAGTGAGATTTCTCTCCCTGTAGTATCCTTAAAACTCAAATTATATATAGTCGTCATAATGTATAACCATTATAGCAAATACACATAGTGTTATCCTGGTGCCTGCTATTAATCAATTATAAACAGTGACTTTATGTTCTAAGCATTACTTATTGTATAATAATTCCTTTATTCTATAAATTAATGTAATATAGTTAGCTTTGATTCCCTTTTACCGTGAATTGCTCGGTAAGGTTCAAGGGCGTTGAGATGATGCATAATGTTGTGGGCGTGAAACTCGATAAAAGTTGGTGGCAGTGCATTGCCAATCATTGTGGCGATACCTGTCTTGCCAGACTTGAAGGAGAACTTATAGCTAGAAGGGAATGTTTGCAGTAGTGCTGCTTCTCGAAGCGTGATAACGCGGTTTTCTTCTGGATGTAAAAATCGACCTTTAGATGGATTATTGCAGCCACCCGTTATAGTTGGTGATGGCTTGTCCCATGCCATACGACCATAAACATCTCTGAAGCCATTAGTACGCTTGTGACACTCTAGTTGGTATTCTTCTCCCAGATCAGTTCGGCTACCTCCATCTTTTGGAATCATAGCAATAAGGTTTTTTATCTTATTGGTATGCTTTCCCAGTGCATCATGCAGAGGATCATTGCTCATTCCAGCAGTTGGTAATCCGGCAATAGCATCACGAACGGTCTTCATTTTATCTTCGTCTAGTTCTTGCTTTACGACTTGAATATCATCATAACGAGATGCTAACATAATCATGCGACGACGATTCTGAGGTACATTATAGTTGGACATCTTAAGTACTTTGTGATCAACATTGTATCCAATCTCTTTTAGCTTATTAACTAGCTTTTTTAGGCGTACGTCTTTGTCTAGCGCTGGAACATTTTCCATCATAATAGTCTTCGGATGAAATGTAATTGCGAATCGTAATACTTCGTATACTAAATCGTTGCGAGGGTCGTCTCTTTGCCCGCGATTGCGGGTGCCGATAGTTGAGTATCCCTGGCAAGGCGGGCAGCCAGCTAATAAATCCAAATCACCTGCCACAAGTCCAAGCTCCTTCATGTATTCGCTCGGATCAATACTGGCAATATCTCTAAGCTTAAGATTTGTCGCTGGATGATTCATGCGGTAAGTTTCTGCATAAGTAGGCATACTTTCTATTGCGCCAATAACGTTGAAACCTGCTTGTTTTAGTCCTTGGGTAAGTCCCCCTGCTCCACTGAATAAGTCTATAGCAGTACGCTGTTTATTTATTACTAATGACATGGTATAACTATTATAATCATTCCACTGGCTATTGTACAGTATCTAAATTGAAAACCGCATATGCTTGATAATCGGGCATTAGTAGCGGATAATTGTATTGTATGAATGATAATCAATTACCTTTAATTCTGACATTTATGCCAAGTACGATCGAGCACCTAGGCGTTCGGATGTACTCAACGCTACCGCCAGTTCTAGCTGAGTTGGTTGCAAACTCCTATGATGCAGATGCGAGTGAGGTGCATATTCATCTCATGGATAGTACTAATAAGCAGATAATTGTATCGGACAATGGCCACGGAATGTCTTACGATGACATTAACCAGAAATTTCTAAAAATTGGCAGAAACCGCCGAGAAAATAATAATCAGACTTCACTGGGCGGACGTCCAGTTATTGGCAAAAAAGGCTTGGGCAAGTTGGCATTTTTTGGCATATCGCACCAGATTGACATAAATACTAAGAATAAAAATATCTGTAATGTCTTTTCCTTAAATTGGGATGATATTATTCACAGTGATGGCAATTACAATCCAACTATCATCACCTACAATGAGCCATGTTTGGACGATGATGGCACTACTATTACCCTCATCGAGTGACTATTTTCGATCCGCAAGCTATTGCCGAGGGTCTATCAAGACTCTTTTTTTTGGATCATGATTTCAAAGTTTTCGTTAAGCATAATAACGAGCCAGAATTTTTGGTATCAAATGACCGCAAATACGAATTACTCAAGACCGAGTTTACGTGGAGTGTACCAGGCAATATAAATGTACAGTCAGAGTATGACAAAGCTGACGAGATACGTGGAATACTGATAACTACCAAGACCCCTATTCCACCCAACACAAACATGCGAGGTATTTCACTATTCTCTAGGGGAAAACTAGTTAATCTACCTGAATACTTTTCAGACAGTACATCGAGCCACTTTTTCTCTTATTTGACCGGAACTCTATCGGTTGACTTCATAGACAATTTGGACGATGATGTCATAGACACAAACCGTCAATCGATGAACTGGGATAACCCTCAGACGGCAGACCTGCGCCAACACCTCCAAAAGGTTATTAGATGGGTCGAGTCCGAATGGCGTAAATTAAGAACGGCATCTCAAAACACTAAGTTTAAGGATAAAATCGGCGTAGATGTTGATGAGTGGCGTCGCCATCTTCCAAAAAACATAGATGATTCACTAAGTCCTATCCTCGCGTCACTAAGTAGTAGTC
>CAZNVG010000046.1:4363-8180 GCA_964576475.1 uncultured Candidatus Saccharibacteria bacterium
CCGAAAAAGAACGAGAAGTCGCCAAAAGTATAGAGGAGCTCCATAGGCTCATCCCTGAATACCCCTACCTGCATTGGAGGCACCTGCATCCAACTCTGAAGAAGGTAGTTTCTAATTACTACAAGGCCGAGGACTACTACACTGCCGTGTTTGAGGGGGTAAAGAAATATATCAAAGAGGTGAAAACAAAGTCAGTTTCCACGTTTACTGATTATGACTTGCTGGAAAATGTTTATAAGCTCTCTAGCCCGGTCCTGTCGGTAACTGAGGGGTTTGTAAAACCAGATGGGAGCAAATTCGAAACCGATACTACCGAAAATATAACAAAAGGCCATCGTATGCTAGCTATAGCCATGTGGCAAGCGTTTCGTTCACCTATTGCACATGAGGTTGTGGCAGATTTACGAGATTCTGAGATGTACACGGAACAGGACTGCTTAGATGCACTAGGGCTATTATCGCATCTATTCTACAGATTAGAGAAGTCAACGAAAATGCGATAAAAGGTATTACTTTCCAAGATTAGCCAATGTTATAAGGATTATTTGTCGTCGATTAGTAAGATATCACGCAGACCAGAATCGTAGCGATAGTTGACGATTTCGCCATTAATAACCAGGTTAATGACTCTGTCTAGCACATCCAGCGGTACCACGTACCACTCGCTCGGCACGTAGCTCGTGCCGTCAGGTGTCTTGAGGGTCATATCAAGCTTCACTTCACCGAAGAAACGATGGATAAGGTGTTCGAGCTTCTGAGCATTCATATTGAGGCATTTGTAACTGGCAACTATTTCCACTGGTGCAGTCAGATACGTTGGGTCAGTTTGAGCATTTTTGATACGGTCTTCAACACTGCCAGTAGTGTATCCAATTTTGTAGAGATTTAGAATATCCTGTACTTGAGGCTCTTCACTCAGTGATTTTAAGACATAAATGCGACCAGTTTCTTGGTCATCAGCCGTTTCGTCCTGCCACTCAGGCTTGGCTTGCCAGTCGGCTGGTAAAATACGCGCTCCCTCTTTTGCGCGGTAAAGTGTTCTAGCAAAAGAACGGAGCAAGATATTATTCTCGGTGCCGTTTTCATAGATCACGTGCAGGCGAGCGTTTAACTTACCGTTCGAGATGAATCCGTCATCCCTATTTTCAACAAACGCCAGTACACCACTGAATACGAAATATCGTCCAGCTCTAATTTGATACTCGCTGTTGATACTTTCACGAATCATCTCGCCAGACGTAAGTGCCGCGTGCACTTCCTTAAAACCTGGCTCGTACTTTTCAAAGTCCTTTGCTTTATGCGCCCTGGCAATATTCTCTGCCTTTTTGATATTCTTTGGCACATTGCTGATCGTTAAAATGCCCGTAGGGTCGTCTAATAGACCAAAGTCGTCATCGCTAAAGATATCGCCGATACTTTCTGGTGGTGCTTCTGGTTTGAGCAGCCCATTAGTGTCATGTGGCGCAAGGACTTCAATCTTCGCATCATCAAGCATGATCGCACGCAGGCGGACGCCAAGTTTGCGCTCGTTGATATCTGCGGTTTTTACGTTTGGCTTTCGACCATGCTCGACATAAAAATCGTTAATCTCTAGAAACGAATTTACCAGACGATCGTCGGAAGTCACTACTCGAGCGCGTGGCGTAATCTTGAGTAGATCATGCTCGTCGCTTTCAAATATTTTCCTCAAACGATCAGACACTACTGAGCACCTCGTTCCGCTTCTTCAGTCTTTTTGCGGCGCAAGTACGCAAGTACCTCGGCCATTCGCTTTTCTTGCTCATCGCGAGAGTTGATGTCTGGTTTACGGCCACGCACTTCATAGAAAAGCTTAATCTTTGGCCACAGTAGTTCAGCCTCTTCCTCGGTTACATCAATACGTGTCGATGCAATCGCCTCTTGAATCGTGCGTAGCACTTGTGATGTGACAGATTTTGAAAGAATCTCAAACGCCTTCTGGAATGGGTTTACCGAGTCGATCAGGTCGATGTTAATATCTTCGATATTCACAAACTTATCCGCCATCTTGATAAATTGCCGGCCACCGACTTCCTTGCGCTCACCGTTCTTGATGGCGGAATCCACCACCACTTGCTGACGCAGCTCTTCGACTTCTTGTTCGTTTAAGTCTGGGTAGCGCTCGCGTATAATCTTTGGCACAAGCACCTTATTGGTAACTTCCGGATCGAGGTTACCAGCGGCGGCCTTAATGAACGTCTCATCCTGCAAGATGTTTGCTTTCAGGTCATTCAAGTCAGTCTCGACAATCTGCTTCACGCGCTCGGTGCTTGGCTCTTTGAACCCTTTAATGCGAAGCACGCCCTTCTTTGGCGTCTCACCATCGTCTTCAGGCCGTTTCGCCTTGAACTTGAAGTTGGGTGCGAGCACCTGCTCCATAAGCAGCGAGCCCGTGATGGCCTTTAGCATGTTATTTACTGACAGTTTTACTTCGTCAGTTGTCGCAGCTGGCTCTGCCACAAGGTTGGTAAACTGTGCATGTGCTTTATTAGAGCTATCGCGAGTACAGCGACCAATGATCTGAATAATCTCCGTAAGCGATGCGCGGTAGCCAACAGTCAAGGCGTGCTCGCAGAATGGCCAGTCAAACCCCTCCTTTGCCATGCCGAGTGCGATAATGATATCGACAGCATCTATGTCTTTTTTTGCAGTTTGACTGAGAAATGTTAATGTTTCGGCACGTTTCACCTGGTCGGTGTCATCAACGAGGTCAGCGACCTTGATGATTTTGCCGTCACCGTGACGCTCTACATGGATAATACCCGTATTGTCATCCTGATCGACGACTTCACCGATGGCGCTCAGAATCATGCCAACTTCTTCAATCTTGTCCTTGGTTGATTCGCCACTGTTAACGTTCGGTATGTGCACAATGGTTTTTTTATCGGTATCGAGTATTTCGTGAATAGCCGATGTATACCGACCTTGGTAGAAGTGGTAGCCGATTCCAAGTGACTTTAGGTGCTCGTATCCATTTAACTGGTCATAGTAGTTGAAGGTTACGGGCCTAAATAGTGCTTCGTCTTCTGGGGATAATATAGGTACCGCATCGCCCCGGAAGTAAGATCCGGTCATCGCAACAACATGCACATCACTACCGCGCATTACATCACGCAGCAGGTTTCCAAGCCGGCTCGATCCAACGTCAGACGAAACGTGGTGAAACTCATCAATAGCCAAGACTGTTCCATTAAATGCGTCTGGAGATAACGCCTCGAATGCAAATCTGAGCGTTGCATGAGTACAAATCAGTATCGGGTCGCTGTTGTTCATAAACGAGACAAATGCATCGACTTTGCTTTTTTCGGTACCAGGAGTACAAAGATTATTTTTATCATCAACTTCCCAGTCAGCGAAGAATCCACCCGACTTCAAATCGGTCGTTTCAAACGACGCTCCAATAGATCGCTCTGGCACGGAAACAATGATTTTCTTCCTGTCTTGATTGAATAGTTTATAGAGACCAACAAACATCAGCGCACGTGATTTACCAGAAGCTGGCGGTGCCTTCACAAGAATGTGGCGGCTGCCACGCTGCTCATACACGCGCTGCTGCATCTCGCGCATACCCATATCATTTGTACTGACACTTTCGCCTGTCTGCGCATATTCAATATCGACTAGATTCACTGGTTGCTTCTCGCTCGTCATGATTTCTTCCTTTCATTCGCCGTCATTGTCTCGTATAGATTAAATAGGTGCGCAAGTCGCTCTTCGTCATTTTCAAATGGTTTTTTGCGATATACCGCATCGACAGCTTCATCTAATTCCTGGTGGGCCGCCCGTAAATCGTCGGGCA
>CAZNVG010000047.1:0-2663 GCA_964576475.1 uncultured Candidatus Saccharibacteria bacterium
GCATCATATCCTGGCTTTGCCACTTTTACTACCATTGTTCCTGTGTCGTCAAAGCCGAACAGTCCGACATTGTTTGTGCCGTTATTCCCGAGTATTTGCCCGTTGGCTGTCTTTAAGAATCCACTCGTCGCCGTCGCATCTGTTACAGGATTCACGCTTGTCGTAGCATTCGATATTCTCTGTACTATCTGGTCACGCTGGTTGAGCTGCGGACTACTTCGTTTGTCTGAGTTTTTATCAACGTCCCACAACGACATAGTTACTCCTATCAATAGTATTAGTCCGACATAGATAATTTTTCGCATCACTACTCCTTATCATGCTACTAAATCCACGTCTCTGGGTTTGTTTGTTTGCACGGTGACAATCTCCCTCCCCGTATTATGCACATTCACTGTGATGCCGACAACCCGACGCTTCGTATTGATGTCGATAATATTGTCTTTGATAACAACATCAACCAAGTCTCCGATGTCATACTGTCCCAATGGGTAGCCTTTTTCATTCAAAAGAAGATTGAGCGGTGCATCATCTGGCGTCTTTGTATAGCGTAGGTCATTATTGATTCTTGTTCGTAGGAAGTTATTATCTTTTACATCAGCATACGCCGTTGCGTCCTCTAGTTTTCCACAGCGATTGATTGAATCGGTATCACTTTGTTCGATGTGGTAGATTTTTCCATAACTATCGGTTGCAATACCCCAGAGGTCATTTACCATTCTTCTTCCTAGTCGAGGGGCGTTGTAATCAATAACATTTCCTCTTGTCCCGTACTGGAATGTGATGTTGGTGACTTTATTGCCAAGGAACTTCTTGAAATTAAATACGAGGTCATTATCGACTTCAAAATCTGCATCAGTGTATATACCAAAGCTTTTAATCACATAGTACACTGTGTGGAAATCGTACTGGAGGGCAACGGTATCACTGAAACTCCAGGCTCCAGTGAGAGCGGTCGTACCATCAGTAAATCCTGTTGGGTAGTCAGGATTCTCAATAGTACCAGCAGTGATAGCGTCGAGTGGGTGGTTTCCACCAATTGCAGCCTGTACTTCAGTGATGATAGTAGAGATAGCACTACTCATCGTTCCGCTGTTGAAAATCCGATAGATACCATCTGCTTCATTGGTCGCAGGGTTGTTTGAGCTTCGCTTGATAAGTAGTTTATCCAAATAGTAGAGATACTGGTAGCCGATTACTTCTATAAAATCCTTTGTCCGCTGAGAATTGTCTATGATTGCGCCCTGCCAGACAGTCGTTCCATCGCGTTTAATTCGTATATGGTAGGCGTGTGGTTCGGTTATATCACCAAATTGGTCGAAAATAGGGTCGTTGCTTTTAATCCTGAAGCGGCATTCACCGTAGTCAGATAGTTCTTTTGAGTACCGCAAAATCATTCCGTTGTTATTGAGCGGATAGAGGTTCTTCACCTCTGTAATCTTATTGAGTGATTTATCGAGTATCTCTACAGTGGTCATTTCTTCTTGCGTTTTCTATCAGCTTTGAACTCCGCTGGTGTGTGCGTTTTTCCCGTCTTGAGGCTCTTTGCTTCGTTTACTTTTCCACTTGGGGTAAAGTGCAGGCGGATTTTCTTGCCTGTCTTCGTTGTCATTGTCCGGTAAGTTCCTTTTCCTACTGGCATAGCCTCTCCTTTAACTTAGTGCGTATGAATCAGCGTAATTGACTTCAACATAGGCGTCACCGATGCTTGTGCCAGTAAGAGTGATGGGGTTCCCTCCTGGGCGCAGCTTGAAATAGGTCGAGCCATTCGTCACGCTTGAAATAACAGAGTTACCATCGAGTTCAACCCTAAGGCTGTCTTTGTCGTAGGTGATGGTGAGGACATTAGAGCTAGAAGCTAGATTTTGCGACACTTCAATATACTCACCAGTGGCAGTATTTGTCACCCTTGGATTGTTGATGGGGCCAACGATGCGTATATTTGTCGGATAGGAGGAGACGGTTCCACTATTATAGGCTGTCGAGGTGACGGAGACGGTCGAAGCGCCGAAGACAATCGGAAAACTAAGTGGGAATATCCCTGCTCCACCGCCAGTTGTGATAGTCGTTCCCTGAGTTGAAGCCGTTTTATAGGGTAATCCATAGATAGTTGGGTCTTTTATCTTACAGACCAACCTAAATGGTTGTATAAGCCCCTGACGAGTATCTTCCCGTATATCGACGTAGAGGACTTTCAGTTGAATTTGGCGATTGTCCACCCCATTCTCCGAATAAACGTAGGGAACGTAGCCATCATCACTACCAGCGTCATTCTGAGAGTAGTCTAGGGAGGCGAGTTGTCTGAGCGCAGCAAGCCCCGTCGAGAAGTCAGCTTCACCTGATGGGTACATCTTTCCCTCGATGACATAAGCCATCTTCCCAATCAGCGTCTCGAAATCTGAAATCCCACTCTCAAATGGGATAGGAATGTCGAGGTCTCGTATCTGCCGTGATTGGGGGGCTCTTGAGAGAACTCGGTAGAGGGGAAATGTCCCATAATCATTGAAGGTTATCTGGTTGCTCGTTGTTCCGAGCGTCGAAACGTCGTAGATGCTCATTTAGGCGCTCTCCCAGCTTCGGCGAAGTCTCCTTCTCAAATCGACGACATCTTGGTTCAATTCCCGCTTCAAAGTGATGAGCTCTCCCATACTGACATCGTTCTT
>CAZNVG010000047.1:2763-7695 GCA_964576475.1 uncultured Candidatus Saccharibacteria bacterium
TGTGCGCCAGTCGGTGAGATATAGATATCTTTAATCGTCGTAAGCGTCGCTGGCAGTGAGTACTGGTAGGTACCAACGGTGTAGGTAAGTGAGGTATCCCAGACTTCTCTTACAATATGGGAATCTCGCCATGCCTTCGTGAGCGCACGGGTTTTTTCTGATGAGCTAAAGGTAACGTCAGCTGCGTCACCAAGGATAGTGTTTAGTTCTGTTAGACCTTCGTCGAATGTCATAGTTTTCTCCTACTCTTAGTGTAGAGTAATATTTGAGAGTTTTACAAATGTTGGCATTTGCTTTTCTTGCCTTTTTTGCCCATGGTAACTCATTTCTATATTTAATGGTCACTCTCAATATATATGCGGTTGACACCGATACAGACAGTTGCAGCTGTAATATTTGCCGTGCCGTTGCTCATGCCAACGACAGGCCCCATAAACGTCGTGGCAGCTGGTAATGTCGTCGTTACAGAACTATCTACGAGAATGTTTCCTGTTAGTAAGTTATCGAGGCGGTAGTAGATGGTGCTATCGCCTGGTTTACAGAACATGTAAAAGTCATAGCCCTGTCCTGTCGCGTACGGAGTAGATGGTGAGCCTGTTAGTGCGTTCTTGGTAGCAGTGGTGCCGTCCTTTGTGAGCAAGTTAATGACATTTGCCCCATCGGTCGTGTCGTGCCATAGCCCCACACAAGAGATAGCAGGGATAGTGTCAGAAGCTAGAACACTTGTTGTGCCCGATTGTAACCCAACGAATAGGCGAGTTGCATTTGGTGATGCTGCGGTCAGTGTTTCAATGCCGAAACGGGCGAAAAAGAAGAACCCGCCGAGCCCTGCGCCGTTGCCACGCCAGAATTGTGCTGCGGTGGAAACGATACTTGACACTCCAAGCACCTGGTTAGTCGTCGTGACGACGTTCGTTGAAGTCGTGCGCTTCATCTGTGTATACATGCCAGCAGTAGGCTGTGGATGTGCGATAGTCGTACCGACTGCCCATGGCGTACCGAGGTTTAGCCCAGCAGTTGTGCCAGTGTTTGGCATATAAAGTACTGTGTTGTTACCCCATAGTGCTGCTTGTACTGGCGTATCAAGTCCGCTCGGTGGCGTCCACTTCGGTACCATGCGCCCAGCGACTTTTCTTGCATACACTCGAAGTGTGTCAGTTGCAGGAGCAGAAGGATTAGCGATAGCGGCCCAGTCCTGATAGCCAAGATGCGTGTCATTGGTGAGGGTAGTGACGAGCACGCTGTTTTTGCTCCAACCAACACCTTCATCATAGGTGAGTACATCACCTGATTGCAGGACGGCATCAGTCGTGAGTAGGTACTCGGTTCCAGATATATCCCTGACAACCTGTATCGTATTTGCAAGCGATACGTGCTTGTTACGGATGGATATGCTCTTTATTTGCCTCGTAGTTCCGCTCGCAGGAGCAGTGACCGCTGTAGTAGAAGTCGCACTCGTTATCTTTCCCTGGCTGTTACCCGGTGTCGCTGAAGTCGTAGGAACTACGTCTACCCAGCTAATCGAGTAGTCAATGTCCGCTGCCGAGCTAGTTTTTATTTCGAGTGTATCGGTTGATGGTGATAGAAATATCATAGTGTTACCCCATTAGTGTTGTTATTGCGTATATTTGTGAAAACGATAAGCCACCACCGCCACCAGGAGGGGCAGCATAAGTACCGTCAGCTCGTAAGAAATTACTTGTGCCACCGCTAGTTGTCAGTGTAACGCCGTTGACTACTTGTCCGGCAGGCAGCGTGACAGTTCCAGTAAATGTTGGGGAAGCGAGAGGTGCCTTTGCCGCAAGGTCGGTCGTGAGGTTAGTAATATTAGACTGAGCGTGAGTATGTGAGGCTGCTGCTGCTCCAACGTCTGTATTCGTCAGGGTTATGTCGCTAGACAGTGCCTTAGAGTTAACTGTCGTCGTCTTTGGTACTAGACTAGATAAGTCCTGGTCACCGGTGTTTGTACCAGATAGATTTGCACCAGTTACATCCCCAGAAAATGTACCATCCCAAAAATTAGTTATTGAATAAGTCTGACCATTAAGATTAGCACCAATCGTTAGAGTATTCGAGCCTGTATTGATAGTTTTATTAGTCAGCGTTACTGAGTTCGATGGAGTCACGGTATTCACCTGAGCGCCAGTCTCAATACCAGAGAGTTTTGTCTGTTCAGCGGTTGTATACGCTGCCGTAATGCTATCAAGCGTCGTCTTATTACTGTGGGTGTGCCGAGCGGTCGTGTTGGCTGCCACGTCACTATTAACTGAGACAGTCGTTTGGAAATCTGTTATTTGCGATGCAGTATGAGTGTGGCTTGCAGCAGCGTATGACCCTGCCGCTTGTTTGCCATCTAAAGCCGTCTGAAGCCCTGTTGTATCTGTAATAGCATGCGTATGTGAGGTGGCAGCCTTGCCGCTCAATGCTGTTGCTGTTGCAGTTGATACGGGCTTGTTCGCATCAGATGTGTTGTCAACGTTTGTAAGGCCAACATCTGATTTCGTGAGTACGACATCGCCAGTTCTACCAGCCACGCTATCCACCGCACCACCAGTGCCGCTTGATGCGTCCTTTTCACGAAGTTGGCCTAGTATCTTGTCGTATTTGAGCGCCATTATGAATAGGTTAAGGTTGTTAAATCAGTCGCAATGTTATCGAAATTAGCGTCACCATCAGCCCAGGTTATAAGTGTTGTGCCAGCCACACTGTCATCTATCTTTTGAACTTGCCATAGGGCATCACTGAGCTGTGTGCCAGGAGTAGCTACTGCGATATAAGTAGAGCTACCATCAATGGTAATCTTCTTTGCCTGAGCGGTTAGAACTCGTTGCCAATTAGACCCATCCCACGCATAGTTTGCTACTTTTTTTGCGTGGATATTATCTCCCGTAGTATCGGGGCCGACATGTTCTTGGTTATCGGTCGTTGCAACTTGTTTATTTGCGCTCATATTTTACTCATTTCTTGTTCGATAAGACGACGCTCTTGGTTGAGTTTAAGCCAGGTATGAAGCTTGATGAGCCTATCGGGTGCAAATGTGAGCCCCAGGCTCGTCAGGTAGTCTCTGACGCTACTAACCACTTCGTCGTATGTTTCTCCATCTCTGTGAAGTTGTTCATAGATATACCTGAGCATATCGTTAACTTTTCCCTGTGGGTTTATAATCCCAAGTTCGTTCCCTAGTTTGAATAGTGTCAGCTCATTTACCACTGGCTCGACAATAGAACTTTGCTCATCCGTTAGAATTGGTGGTGGAGCTATTATCGGTGCATCCTGTTCCTCATTACGCGGAACATTAGCGGCGAGTTTTGCGGCGATGTCTTCTTCCATAATTTCAGTATACCTCAATATATATCTCTCATGACAGGTGGCCGTAGCGTCGTTGTATCGTATTTTGTCGGGTCAGACAGTCTGATTTCCTTGAAATACTGGTACAACCTGTAGAGGCTGCGCTCTTTGCCACCTGTTCGGAGTTCTTTTCGTAATTCGTATATTTTGCGACGTATTGTTTCGTAATCTTTCGTGTCTAATAAGACCACTATATAATCATGAACATAGAGCATTTCGACTTTTTGGATGTAGTCTATGTTCTTATGGTCTAACCCAAACTCTTCACATAGGTGCTCAACTAGCGGAGTAATTGAGTGGTCGTACATATGGCAATTTGATGTCCTTTTCGCCTGTTTTAATTTTTCTCATTGTTTCAGTATGCCTATCTAAGTTCAGCTCCATGTTTGTTTCAAGACGTGGGTGGGGAAATAGGGTAGGACGGTTGCTTTCATCAATGATGAACTTATATCCAAGCAATGCTGCTCGTTCAGCAAGGTTCACGTTGTCCCAGCTCCACCCGTTATCATAGTCTTCATCAAAGCCACCAAGTTCATAGATTGCCTTCATGGGGGCAATAGCAACGTTGGCTTCCCATTCTTCAGGACGGCACTCCCTCGGCACATCAACACCTAGGTAGCGGCTATCATCGCTGTTATCATAGTTCGGAGTACAGGTCGTGACGAACGTATTTTCATCGACGAGTGCAAGGAGTTTCTCGAAGCAGTCACTATCAAGCGAGATGAAGTCTTGGTAGAAGATAACGTACTCCGTATCTATGAAATTTAACCCTACATTTAATGAAGCATTAAGATTTGATACTCTTGTTTTCTCTGGCTCAGCTATTGGGATAGCATTGCACTTGTTGAAGCTCTCCATCAGCCGTGAGACGAGGTACCATGCTTTCGGTTGTACCGTTTGGACGGCGATGCTTGCGTTGGCAATGTCTTCCCACCCCGTTCTTGCAGAGACCGTTAAGACGCTAAATGATTTCATTGAGTCCTTTCTCCAGTGAGTCAGCATAAGTGTACTCACTCCAATTAGTAATGATGTAGTCTCTTGTTTGTCTCTGTTTGTGGAGATTTTGTTCAATTGTTTCTCTGAGCGTTTGTATGGACGGTTCAGATACATCGACCAGACCATCAGCGAAGTCGAACTTGTCGCTGACAGTAATAATGACAGGAATATTCATTGCCATTGCTTCAAGAACAGTTCGTTGTGAACCACCGTAACTCTCCGAGGTGATGACACAAACCCGTGATGCAGCATAGAGATAGTGAAGTGTCTCGGCGGAAACGTGGGGTAGTATCATGACATTATTATCGAGACAGGTTTTCCAGCACTCCTGTTCATGGTCGGTATACATGTAGCCAACGGCAAGTGATTTTAACCCGTTCGTCGCCTTGGCGTAGAGGTCGTGCCGTTTCCATAGGGCAAAAGTCGCAGGGAAGATAGTATCATAGTATTTTGGCTGCTCTATCGGGGTGAATAACGAGGTATTTGTTCCGAATGCCGTTGAAACTGATTTTCCTTTTTCTAGGAAGTCTTTTTTGTAGACTTCACTCTCGACGAAGATGTGGTCGAATAGGTCGAGATTCTCCGCAT
>CAZNVG010000048.1:0-7590 GCA_964576475.1 uncultured Candidatus Saccharibacteria bacterium
AAACAAAGCCAAGAGTCACATAGCGGACATGAAGGACTTGGATCCGCTACCTAGTCTGACGATGTAGCATCTTGTGGTGGAAACTTGGCGACCACACTATACATATAGCCTTTTGCTCGAGCATCTTGGCTCCGAGAGGTACCCAACTGTCTAGTGATAGCGCTATTTTGAGCTTTTGCTTCATCTGAAAGCTCGCCGTTCATCGACACGATTACGGCATAAGCTCCAAGCTCCGTCAGGGCTGCCTGAAGAAACTCCTGATACCGCATAGTCTCTAGTTCATTAGTCTCGGGGTCATGTATTTCAATAACGCGATCTAGCTCAGCGCGAGAATATTCGCCATACTTACGTGAAATTCCTTCAGGCATCTACAAGCTCCTGAGCCCTATCTACGAGTTCATCGCTCCATCGCAGCGTCGCATCAGCAAGCTCTTCCCTCTCAGCAATATCTGCGATACCAGTAATCCTGCCAATGTCTCCTTGCAATGTCACCTGATCTACTTCTGACTTTTCAGCTCTTGATAGTTTCACCGCTAAATCTGCAGCAAAGAAATCAAACTGAGACGTTAGCTTGCTTATTTCCTCTTGTGCGGCAAAAAGCTCAACCACATCTTTGTGATCACAATCATGTAGTGACCTATTGCCAACTTTTGCATGTACGCGGTTGTATCGTTCCATAATCTTCTGACTGCGCTCAGCAATCTTATCTAACAGCTGTGGTGCAATTAGTGCATACCCAAGTCCATGAACGCTGAGATCATGCACCATTGACTCATTCTCGTCAGCAATAAGTAGCTCGCGCTTTGCTAAGTGCTCTAGCATAGTCGCTCCACTAAACCGCGCTCCCTCAAATCTGACGTATTGACGATCTGTGACGCCTAAAGTTTCAAGTGCGCCATTAAGGGTCGAGACATCTTTTGGGCCAATGAATGCTATTTCCGTGCCTCTGTTTCCATTTCGCACATCTGCACGCATACCGAACACCCTACCAACCTGCTGAAATCTCTCGCTATCAACAAGGGTTGTTTGTGCAAAGAATCCGAACTCAACATTAATTCGGCCGGATTGAGTAGAAGTATCAACACCGCCACCCCGAGCATTTGGGTCAGCCGCTTCCCTAGTGGCAATAACACCGATAGAGCGAATATGATCTACTTCACCCTCATAGAACTCAACAGATGTATTTGCAGCTGTTGTCTGCGGCGCATCACCAGGGTACTCATAACGACCCGAAAGATATCCTGGAGATGACTGCCCTTCGACAAACTCCATACCTTCAGAGATTTCATCAAAAAGAGAATCTGATTCACTAGTCATGGCGCCTACCCTCTTGAGTAGAATTCATATCAAAAATATTCGTTGTGGTGGGCGTTTGTTTTGCTGACATTACAGAACATACATTAGCATTTTAATCGATATTTGTCAATCTGTTGACTCTGATGTGTAGCGTGTATACTGGTGTATGAAAACAAACACGTGATTACGGGGGTAGCACGATAGCGAGCTTGAGAGAGTTCGCGCATTTCGTGTTACCCTTTTCACGTGAACTAAGGGGTTACAAAGCTTGAAACTGTCCAAAGTATACGAACCAGCCGCCTACGAAACAGAAGTCTACAAACTCTGGGAGACTGCTGGCGCCTTTCAGCCAAATGACACCGGCAAACCATTTACGATCGTTATGCCTCCCCCCAATGCCAATGCAAATTTGCACGTTGGGCACGTACTAGGTAGTTCAATCCAAGACATACTCATTCGTTATCATCGTATGATCGGCGATGCATCTCTTTGGATACCAGGGGCAGATCACGCCGGATTTGAAACATGGGTAGTATATGAGAAGAAGCTGGCAGAGCAGGGACTATCTCGTTTTGCATTTACTAGAGAAGAACTCTATTCACAGGTGTGGGACTTTGTGCAGGAGAATAAGACCAACTTTGAATCGCAGCTCAGAGCGCTTGGCGCCAGTTGTGACTGGAGCAGGTTCACTTTTACGCTTGACGACAAAGTAGTGAAGACCGCCTACAGCAGCTTCAAGAGGATGTGGGATGACGGACTCATCTATCGAGGTGAGCGTATTGTTAACTTTTGCACGACGCACGGTACATCCTTCTCTGATTATGAGGTCGTTTATAGAGACGAAAAGTCTCATCTGTGGCACATTAATTTCCCTTTGGCTGATGGCAGTGGCCATATCACCGTTGCTACAACTCGACCTGAAACTATGGTTGGCGATGTTGCTGTAGCTGTTAACCCTTCGGATAAACGCTTTGCCAAACTTGTAGGAAAAAACGTTACCTTACCACTCGCTGACAGAGAAATTCCAATTATCGCAGACGATATGGTCGACATGAAGTTCGGAACTGGTGCTGTTAAAATAACACCCGCTCACGACCCTAACGACTTCGATGTTGTTGAGAGACACGATCTTCCCCGATTCAGTGTCATTGATTACGAAGGCAACATGAATGAGAACGCTCCTGAAGCCTATCAAGGGCTGTCCGTACTTGAGGCACGAGTAAAAATAGTTAGTGACCTAACAGAGCTAGGATTACTCGAAAAGGAAGAAGCTTACACGCACAGCGTAGGACACTGCTACAAATGCGATACGGTCATTCAACCGCTACTGAAAGATCAGTGGTTTGTACGCATGCAACCACTAGCAAAGCAAGCTATAGAGGCGATCAAAAAAGACGAAGTAACGTTTACGCCAGCCAGTAAAAAACGGATGGTTCTTGACTATCTTCAGGGCATAAAAGACTGGAATATCTCAAGACAAATTGCCTGGGGAATCCCTATTCCTGCTTTTCGAAATGCTGAAGATCCAGATGACTGGATATTTGACGAGCGAGTTGACCACGAATTTATAGAGGTGGGTGGCAAAGTGTATCATCGTGATCCCGATGTGTTCGACACATGGTTCAGCTCAGACCAGTGGCCGTATATTACTAGCGGCTATCCACTCGATGCAGACTATGAGAGATTCTATCCTACAACCCTCATGGAAACAGGAGGTGAAATTCTGTACGTGTGGGTTACGAGGATGATTATGATGGGCCTGTACGTAACAGGGAAGGTACCATTCTCAGAAGTTTATATTCACGGTAACGTGAAGGCATCAGACGGTACCAAAATGAGCAAAAGCAAAGGCAATACGATCAATCCGATGGATGTTATCAAGGAATACGGCTCGGATGCCGTACGTATTGGCATCATCAGTGGTCGCACAGCTGGCGCTCATCAAGCGTACACGCCAGCAAAAGTGGTGGGAGGCAGAAACTTCTGCAACAAACTATGGAACATTGCACGCTATATCGAAGGTGTTCTCGGAGAAGACTTTATCTACAAGCGCTCAAATACTGCTATCACTCCTGCCGACCACTGGATACTGCACAAACTAGGGGAGGCGAGCTCGCAAATAGCAACTTACCTAGAAAATTATCAGTTCTCATTAGCACTTGAGCGTGTACACGAGCTTGTCTGGAACGAACTTGCTGATTGGTATATTGAATCCAGCAAACAAGACGAAAACAAGCAGTTACTGGCTTATGTTCTAGAGGCGACCCTTAAGCTAACTCATCCCTTCGCTCCCTTCGTAACCGAAACGATTTGGCAAACGCTTGCGTGGGAGAAGGACAGCTTGCTTATTAGCTCACAGTGGCCTAATGTGACCGGCGCTGACAGTTCTCAAGCAAGCGAATTTGAAGAAGTAAAGCAGCTAATTACAGATATTCGTCAGCTAATCTCCACGTCGGGTATTCGTGACGGCACTCTGTTGTATAAACCAGCCCACATAATTGATGCGAATAGTGCGCTCATATTGCGCCTGAGTGGACTTGGTGAGCTAACTCCAAGCGACGACCTCTCAGGACTGCGACTTACTTCTAGCTCCGTAACGGCATTTCTTGAAGTAACGTCTGACCAATTACGCGAGTATGAAGCCCAAAAGGCACAAGAGATCGAATCACTTAAAAAACAGATAGCAAGCCTGCAAAAACGCCTCGCTAACAGTTCTTATGTAGATAATGCACCCGTAGAAGTTGTCAACGAAACACGATCACAACTGCAAGAGGCAGAAACTGCTCTAGCGCGGCTTGTAAGCGACACCAAATAGCGTCTTCTTAGCTTGCTAGCACTCTTTCTATATCTGCGACTGATTCCTCAGGATGATAACTATCAAACCAAATACAACGCCAGCCAAACTGTTGTGCTGCGACAATATTTGCCCTTGAATCATCTATAAATAAGATCTTTTCACCCGAAACACCAGCTTGCTCCTCAGCAATCTCAAATATTCTTCTGTCTGGTTTTATTACACCGACGACACTGGAGTCTACCACTGTTTTATAAGGAAGGTCAGGAATCTTCCCAGCCTGCTTTAACGCTTCGATGTAGCCAGGGAAAATATTACTCAGTAAGCCTACGGGTTTACGCTTTATAACCTTTGCCAAAAATTCATGCACAATCGTTATAGGCTCAACGGCCTCGATGTAGTAAGGCCTGTAGTCTAGCTTGGGCACACCGAGCGCTTCGGCAAGCGCTTTATTTAACTCCTGCTCTGTTAAAACACCCCTACAAACAGCATCGTTATAGCGCCAGAAAACTTGCTCAACGAGATCAAGTAGTTGATTTGTGTCATGGGCCAGTGCGGCAAACGCCTGCTGGTAGAACCTCACGAGCACGCCATTAATATCACTATAAACAAACTCTATCGGTGTACTCTTGAGTTTTTCGCGTGTTTTATCCCCTTCACTCGGCGCAGTACTAGTCGCTACCTGTTTCGACTGCAGTAATTCTTCGATCGATATACCAAGTATTTGAGCAATCTGACCAATTGTGAAAATTGACGGTGATTTGATGGCGCCGCGTTCTATCTTAGCGAGCGTCGAGTATGACAAACCGCTTTGCTCGCAAAGTTGTTGCTGCGTAAGCCCCGCCGCAATACGTGCAGCCTGTACATGTTCTCCTAAATGCAGTGGATCCATACTTTGATACTAGCATGATATGGCTAGTATCAAAGTATCATTTATTCAGAATATATTTTTCTCAGTAATTTGAGTGACATTTCTCGAATTGCAGTATCCTCACACAGCGACTCGGGTCTATCTGTTACAAAAGCAGCCACGCCATTGACCTCAGGAGATAGTGAGCTTACATAGTGCGCAAGTTCATTTGTCCACTCAATAAACCGCGCTGTCTGTTCAGATTGCTGCTCAGATGACTCGCCAAACTGCTGCGTCGTTTTCCTCATAATTTCATCTGGGGTGATATCCGCTCCGTGAGAACACACTATTTTCAACGGGTTCTTGCCAGTCTGCATCCAGCGATCACACGCCATCGCCAGTGCACTGCGCCGAGCGATATCATTCACTGCTACGCCATGCACGCTGGCATACTCGTGTAACCTCATCAACACTCGAGCTTGCTCTATGTGCAGTATCTGGAGGCCGTCAGCACTCTCTGTGTCTGTCCATGGTTCGATGTTCAAGTAGTGATCAATAGCATCGCTCAGCGGCTCCACAAGAAGGCTCAGCTCATGTTTTGGTGTCGTGTCGGCTACGATTTCGTGGTTTTGCTCCATGTTTGCTCCTTTGTTGCCTAGTATATCTCTAAAAACCAGACAAATGACAACCCTGAAATCTTATGGTCTGCACTACTGACACTTGCAGCCAAACGATACTATGCGGTACTAGACTAATGAATCAAAAGCTTAAATCTCGTAGAGAAGAACTTCAAAGGTCCGCATACCTTCTGCGACTCTCTACGTCAGTTCGACTTGACCTTTTGGCTCGGCACAGCTGCGTACGCAAGTGCGAAAGGGGGTGCACGAAGTAGGGAAGCGATCGAGTTAACTGGTGTTATCGCTACTGAAGAGCTACGAATTGCCGATCATTACGACATCCCGCTCAGCCCAGAGCAGCTCACTTCCGAAACCGACCTTCCTTAATCAAAGCTCAGTTGAGCCGCCATTGCAGCGAGCGCATCGTGATCTGGCTCGACACTTTCGTCGGGCAACGACCTATATTCGACCGCCGTGTCGACAGGGAACACCTTGACATGCACATGCGCTACATCAAGACCCTCAACCATGAGAGCGATACGTCGTTTTTGCGGAAAAACAGTTCGAAGCTTTTCGGCAACCTTATGAACAGTATTCCAGAGTGCGGTAGCGTCTTGCTCGTCTAGTAGGTAAAACTCTTCAACCTGTGTTTTGCTCACTACAAGCACATGACCCGGCTGTATTGGATGAATGTCCATAAACGCAAACGTACGATCATCCTCGTAAATTTTGTGACAGGGAATCTCTCCCTTGATAATCTTTGTGAAGATTGAATCCATATTTCTACAGTGTAGCGTATTCGCTAATGAAGATCACAAGCTAGTATTCCAAATAGACAGCCTACCGTGACGGTCTTTGTAAAGCCTGTAGATACTCGTCCCGATGCATCCTTAGCTCGTACTTGATATGTGTATGTTTTGCCGGTGTTCACTAAGGTGTCTGCATATGTAGTGGCGTTTGCGGCTAACGGAATTGTCTTTTTTTCGCTGTCAGAAGTTCGAATAACCTCATACCCTGTAACTCCTATGTTGTCGGTGGCTGCCGGCCATGCAAGTGTGATGTAGCAGTTAGTAACCCAACTACATCCCTGGAACTGCCACCAGTTATATGTCAGGTTAAGTCTTGAGAAGCTTGTCGGTCCTACCGGTGGAGATGTGTCAACAGAAGCATTGCTAATATTTAGTGGCAAAGACGCAGTTGCCGAGTTCTGAGAGGTGTCAGTGGCGGTAAACACAATTGTGTGAGTACCATTGGCGATCGTAGTGGTATCGAGAGCAACACTCCAACTAGCTAGTCCCGTTACTGCGATCTTAGTGCCTCCGTCGATTTGATACACCACGCTTGCAAGCGCTTTGTTGTCAGATGCAGAACCTATGATATTTACCGACCCAGAAACGGTCGCGTTCTGTGCGGGGGCAGATACTGAAATAATTGGCTTCGTAGTATCGGTAGTGACTGGTGGAGTGGGTGGTGGAGGAGTCGTGGGAGGTGGGGCAGGGGTTACGACCTGTTGTTTGCCAGGCCACAACAGAGCACCTCTATCGACAGCGACCCCTGAACTAACCCCAATAACCGTAGCAACGTCACTCGGCAAAGGCTCTCCCGACTTCTCTGCAATACTGCCACTTTTGAGCGTAAAGCCGGTTGTAGCTTCATCGGCAAAGAATGGATTCGTTGCATTATTGTCTACACTCAGTCCGTTTACTTCGTACCCAGTTGCGGATTTAAAGGCCGCCACTGTTGAGTAGTCGCGATTTGCACTACCCTTGAGCGACCAACTGATTTGTGTTGGGGTAGCAGCTTGCTTTCGGTAATACGCGTTGTAGTTCATTTTCGCAATCATATCGCCAGCACTTAGTACATCAGGGTTATTGTTATCTTGCGTCATAACAAATGCAGCAGATTCTGGTGAGGTCTTCGATAGGATGTTGTTTTTAACCTCTACAGTGTTAGTATTCCAGCTTATGCCCAATGCAGTTTCGGCGGCGACGGTGTTCACCGGCATGCCCGCGGTGCTGCCCATCCACGGTTCC
>CAZNVG010000049.1:0-7551 GCA_964576475.1 uncultured Candidatus Saccharibacteria bacterium
CTAGCATAAGCTCAGGGAATTTGTCTGGCTTGTTATAAGTTAAGGTTTGGTCCTTGCCCTTTGCTACCTCTGTTAATTGCTCGATCTCAGAGCCCACCACGTCAGACAATTGCGTTGGCTTATTCTCTATAACAAACTTGCCACTCTTGAGGCGCGAAACGTTTAACAGATCGGCAATCAGGTAGACCATGCGCTGACTTGACGCAAATGCTTGGTCTAGTAGCTCTTTTTGCTGCTTGCTGAGCTTACCGGCGTCGCCCTCTACCACCATACTTACATAGCCCTTGACCGCTGTTAGCGGCGTACGCAATTGGTGAGAAGCCATGCTAATGAACTCATCCTTGGTCTCGTCCAGAGCCTTGAGCTTTTCGTTAGTCTGGCGCAACTGCCGGGTTGCGTCGTTGACCTTCTGTTGCAGGGTCAGGTTAAAGGTCTCGATCTCTTCAAATCGCAGAGCGTTCTGGATGGCAATCACCAGCTCGTTAGCGATAATATCCAGCACCTGCACATCTTGCTTGTTATAGGGGTTACCGCTCTGTTTTGCACCCAATAACAGATAGCCCTGATCTTTTTCACTACCAGAACCTGCCAATTTAGCCGCAATTGCCACATTATTCTTGCTCAGCACCTGTTTAGTGCGATCTTGCTCTTTCTCTATCTCGTCGGCCACGAACAGCTCTGTTTTGCCCTTTTTCTTCCCTGTTAAAGCTAGGATTTCGTCACTATCTAACTCTACAATTTTAGAGTAGCTTGCCCTCCGCGTCGTCCCCTCTGTCTCACGGATGATAAAGGCCACATACTCGGCCTTGAGCGTGGTAGCCATAATATCCGACGTTTGCTTAAGGATAACGTCTAGATCAATGTTCCCCACCAACACCTTATTAAGCTTGTCCAGCAGCTCTTGTGGGTCATATGCATCCTTATAAAACAGATTATTAGTTAATCTGTCATATCTTTTCTTGAGAGGCACGAGACTGAACCCGAAAGCAATAGAAAGCGCTACGTATGAGAATTGATTTATGGGTGAGATACTGGTGTTGTCGAATATCCTAGTAAATATAAGCGAAACAATTACGCTATAGGCTGCTGCCAGAGTTCCGAGCGACAGAATGTAGCCTAAAGCCCTAACAATGATCAATTTAATATCGAATAAACTGTGCTTTGCTATCGTGTATGCAATCATCCCGACGAGCAGCAGGGTAAAGGCTGGTCCAAAACGAGATGACGACCAACTGTCACTAATAAGGGGAAGGAGGACATTTGAAACTGCTGCCAAAACTGCATAAAGCAGGATGCCCAACGCCACAAACCTAATCTGACTCCGCTGTCTAGGAGTTGATGCAGCACGTTTTTGGCCACGGACAACCAAGAAAAGAAGTATAAGTGAGTAAATAATATAAACCAGGAAAAGGTTGTATAGGAATGAAGTTTGGATATCTCCGCCCTTTTCCTCACCGACAGAGCTGACTACGTAGGGGGTCATGACAAGCGGCAACAACAAAAAAGTGCTGACCCTATGAACTACAAGACGCCTCTTCCCCCTGAACAAGTCCTCTCTCGGGAAAGTAGCAATAAAAGCCACTAGAGACCCGGCACACCCTACGCCGGCAAGAAAAGTTAACCGGGTGAATAGTAAGTTATTACTGGTCGCATGATCTGATAGATAGTTTGCCGTAATCCAGCCGACCATAACCAGCGCCAACAATGTAAAGCGCTGATTCGTCAACTGCTTTGGATTCCTGGTGTAGATCAATAAACCTAGAGCAGAGATAGCAAAACCGCAAAGGATTAACAACAGCAGGTCAAGATTCATAATTTATGAGTACAGCATCTTTCTTAGTCAACCAAAAGAATTGCGTAATTCTTATGCTTACAATATATCAATAATATCACGAATCACAGGTGAGGGACGGTCAATACTATAGGTCAACGTTAAAAGTCAGTCTAACAATCCCCAAGTTCATATCCCTGAAAAGCTCTGCATTATCAGGAATAGCCACAGGTTGATAGTCAAGCCCCTGTAAGCTCTCTGACGTAACCAAATCGGTCCTTCCCATGAGTGGATCACACTGAATTCCGAACCGTTCAAATGACCGTATTGAATCGCCGTTGATACTCGCAAAGACAACACCATGAGGTTCGGAAGTATTCCGGCTCGATAGTAATTTGAACAACTGAAGATATGCCAAATCTGAAGTACGTACTCCTTGAAAGTCTTCAACTTTCTCGCCTACCCTATTATTGGTTTCAACCGAGATACTTTTTAATAAGTCGACCCCCTGCGCCTCATAGAACGACCAAAACTCTTCCTTGGTGAAGTTGCCCATCTCAATAAGGTCGTCAATCACGATGAAGCCGCTAGTTACACTCTCACCCGTCCCATCACCCGGCATAGGTTCACCCATCTTTCGCCCAACCACTCCGGAAACAGTAGTAGAGTGAATAACGCGCTCAATTCCGGGCCTACTGTCCACAAGAGCCAAAAAGAGCGACCTGTCTTCAATATCCTGTGGTAGCTCCGCAACTTCAGGAAAATGGGCTGCTTCGTAAGCGCGTAGTATATTGGAGTAAGGATGATCAGGACCTATCCATACGGCAGCTATCCCAGGGGCATCTTGTGCGCCCCTGACTTCTGCGAGTAGGTCAGACTCCAACTCCAGAAGCTCTTCGGGCTGCAAATCGTATCGGACTCCAGTAGCCCGATAATTCCCTGATGGTGGTTGCGCATCGAAAGGCTGCTGAGTAGACTCTTGCATGATTTGATTATACTGCACTCTTAGTTATCGTAAACTTCTTGAGGTAGAAGTATGTGTGATAAGACCGCTTCAGACTCCTAAGCCCCTCGATTCCCAGATCTTGTTCCCAATTTACATAGGCACAACCTTCGCTGCGCAATTGGCATGCCACCTGATGCACTAGATAGGCGCCTATGTTATTGTGAGCTTTTATCGTCTTCTCAAAATGGCAGATTGCATTCCCTTCGGTCAATTTCTGATTGATGGAGATTCCCTTCAATTTCCCATCAACACGAAGCGTAGTTAGTACAAGACCCAGTGTGTGCAAGTTGTTGAGTGCCATTCTTATAGCGGCAATTTCATCCTTTTGATCGTCCACTAGAACTCCGCTCTCAAAACACCATTGTACAAGCAAACCTTCTATCTCGATATCGAGTCCTGTTCGTAGCGTAGTATGGAGTTCGGTTGTTACGACTTCGCCTAGATCTCCGTGGAACTGATGAACCTTATTCCTCTTCTTCTTATACTCACCCCCGTCCAGTCCCGCCAACCTATCTACTCGATAAATATAGTCGTGATTCTCTGGCTCCTCAGAGACTACTAGTCCCCGCGCCGCTTTGAGCGCAAGCACCGTATACTCAGGAACAAGACTAAGTTTCTTAACATGGGCAAGCATTAAATCCACATGCTTCCTCGTATCATTGCCAGATACTAGTAGACTGTAGGTGACGTCATTCGAAGTATAGTCTTTAAGCTTAATAGCGAGACCATTGCCAATTTTACTTACTTCTGTGTTGCCATCAGTATTCCAGCAAAAGAGACTGACAAAGTTAAAATCAGAGTAGGGTGGAAACCTTTCCATCAGCCTCTCAATCTCGCCCTTGTGGTCAATAGTTAGTTTTGTAAAGAGAGGAAATAATGGGATAGTGCTCATGCTGCTACGGCCTCAGGGCTTTCACTATTCTCTGAAGTTTGTCGTATTTTACGCTTCAACCAGGCGAGTCCAGTCGCAATCATGCCGAACCCCGCCAGAGACGGAACCATGACTTTTGGGTCCTCAAGACTCGTAACACCCTGTGCCAGCAGATAGCTATGTACGCCGCAGAACGGAGCCAGCCAGCTTGTTGTCAGTAGTCCAGACCTTCTAAGTTCTTCCTGCGAAATACTCGGCCTCTCCCTTTGTTGAAGCGACAGTAATATTGAAGTTCCTAAGTACATTGCAACGACCGCCTGAACAGGGCCGCTCATTTTAATTTTATTCGGCAGGATATTCTTTACAACCTTGTGATCCAATAGATTTCTGACCGCCACAGCTGCGTTATCCTGCCCCCCGTCAACGAGTAGGCTTGACGACGCCAGTGCTGCACCACCCTCAAGCATAGCCGTCGACACCATCATCGCACCAGCCGCGGCCAGCGAATTCCCCGTAGCTGCCAGTGTTCCACCGAAGCATAGGCCATACCTGAGCGGCCCATTTAAAGGGCTAACCTCTGTGAGCACAGTCATATTCATAAGTACGGCCCCCACCCTCTGTCTTACCGTCTGGTCGGTCTTATACAAAGTATCGACTGGACTGAATTCATCCCATAGCGCCTGGTCGGACATTTCTTCCGTACTATCACCCGACTCATCGCCCCAAGGATAATACTTATAGATAGCACCTGCAACTACTGCCGGCCTGCCAAGGTCTATATCGTTATCAAGTACATTCATGGCTAATGTGTTAATCGATCTACTTTAATGTGGTCGACCGATTATCCCAGTCACTCGCTTGATAAACGGCAACCGCCAGGGCACAAATTGGCTTGTCCTTGCACGTTCCGCCAACGACGCTCATTTGTATCTCACCAAAATCAACTCGCCGCGTTTTCATAAGGTCTTTAAGACTATTCTCGATGTCACTCCGAACCTGTGCCTCACTTGCCCCTTCATGTTCCACAAATAGCCCTTTACCGTCCGTAGGATCCTGTACCCAACCGATACCAGCCCAAGCCTCTTCGTTATGTACGCTCGTTCGCTGCTCGGCATACACAACATAAAGCCTGTCCCCCCACTCACCAATGACATCAGCGATTGCCTCATTAAGACATTCGACCGTGGTATGTGATGGAATCACTGAGCTGAGACGAATGAGATTTCGGTTTGCGATCCCAGCCTTATTCAGAGCAGAGTCAAAAGCACTTAGCTCAGTAACACCTTCTTCTACTGCGGTACATATTTGAATCTTCATTAATACACCCTATATTAAAATAAAAAGAACCACTTAACTACGTGAGCTAAGTGGTCGTTTTATCTGCTAATGTTCTATCAAGATAGTACCACTAAATAAACTATATGTCAAATAATATTTACTCTTGTTTGTAAATCGTAAATCACCTACGATACTCCTGATGCGAAAGCTAGTAACAATTGTCGAAGACGACCAACCCATTGCCCAAATGTACAAGTTCAAGCTTGAGGCAGCTGGCTTTAAGACGCACCTCGCACATGATGGCAAAGAGGGCCTGACGGTTATCGAGCAGAACATTCCGGACCTCATCCTGCTAGACCTCCGCATGCCCGTAATGAGCGGTGACGAGATGCTTGAAAAGCTCCGGCAAACAGATTGGGGGGCCGATATCCGGGTAATAATCCTGACCAACATAAGCCGCGACGAGGCACCACGTAACCTCAGCCTCCTAAATGTTGACCGCTATATAGTTAAGGCACACCACACACCACAACAGGTATTGGAAGTGATTAACGAAGTTTTAGGAAAGAAGTAGTGTCCAGCCTGCCCTACCGCACGGGTGCGCTCGCCTTCATCCTTGACGAGCAAAACAATCTATTTCTGGTACAGCTCAATGATTATGCCGAGAATGAGTGGAATGTGCCGGGAGGCGGACGGGAAAACAACGAAACGGCACTAGAGAATGTTATGCGTGAGATCCGAGAAGAGCTCAGTATAGACCCGAGTGAGCTAGCCCTGCTTGGCCAGGCGGCAGCACCGCTGCAGTATGACTTTCCAAAAGAGATGATCGATGCAGGACATGCTATGACCAAAACTTTCCGAGGGCAAAGTAAGCTGCCTTTTGTTTTTCGCTGTACTGACGCAACCAAGGCTAAGATTGTTTTAGATCCAGGAGAACTCAAGCGCTCGTACTGGTGCAAGGTAAAGGATTTTTCAAACTACCTGATATTTCCAAACCAAGCCTCCAACTACCTGGCTGTTATCCAAGACTACCTTAGCTAAAGTAGATCATGGTCTGCTAAGTAGGCAACTAAGCCCTTGCCCAGCATTGTCCAACTACGTTCGGCATCGGCAACTTCGGGATCGTTGAGGTCGAAAAAATTCTTGTTACTGTACTGCGGAAACTCCCATAAACTACACAGCCAGATGCCTTCACGGTACTTGCTACGGTCATAGCTTTGCGACATTACTCCGGAAACACCGTCAACTGTAAGGCTAAATAAACACTGGCCGCCTTTAGCTACGGCAATAGATTCTTTCCACTGCATTGTTCGTGCCTCGCCTTGTTTATCGGCCATCAGTTCTAGTATCTTGTCCATGCGCTGGAAATCGTTAACGTCTTTTCCGGCAAATCTACGCGTATATAGTGCGTTCCAACCCTCTAGACTTGGTATGATCATTCCACCGTCGGTTGCCACCACAAGCCCTTCAAACTCCTTTGAAACCTCCACGGCTTTGATGATGGCATTTTCTTCGAACGACTCGCCGTTCTCATCTACTTCTATCTTTAGGCCCGCTTCATCCATTGACTGAATATCAATGTCTTCCGTCGCAAACATATCTTTGATTTTGCGAATCTTGTGTTTATTTCCAGATGCTATTAGTATCTTAGTTTTCATATCCCCTCCATAGGTTGGTTAATGTTGATTGCAACTCACGCGCCCCCTGCTGCACACAAATCGAGTTGTCGACAAAGTCCACGCCTATCCCGAGCGTCTGGCCTAGCGATAAAGCCATGTCATACTGTAAACCTTGCAGTTCTTCGACCTGGTCACATGAGAGCACTAACCTCTGTCTCGAATCATCCGCAGCTCTGCGTCCGATAATTAGATCCGGTGAAGCTGTAACACACACAATCCCATTAACCTGCATCGCAGCGACCATGGAACTGTCCTGGGCGGCAACCGGCACACCTTCAATAACAATGTGTGTGTTCACCAAAAGTCGGCCGTTGTGGTGAGCTATTGAATCTATTGCTCTGGCCGCAAACTGTCGTTGTTCATCAATTGGCAAATGCTTTAGGTCATCACGCTCTACTTTAGTATGGACGCGCCGCGCACATGTTAACATTTCGTCACCAAAAGAAGTGGTAGACACTCCTTCGGCGACCAAGAACTCACCAGAAGCCTTTAGTAAGCTATCCTTGCCAACACCCGAAAGACCACAGTATAGAATTCTCATCTGTAGTCGTCCCCTAGCACTAAAATCTGATTGTTATCTATGGACTTCCTTGTATGGATTAGCTCAATCACTGGCATTAGTGCGGTCTTATTAATTGCTGTCTCGGTCATATCTATACTGATTCGTCTTTTGGTTAATGCCACCTGCGTACCGTCTTCTAGTCGGGCGTAGTGATGCCTACATGCCTTAAGGTATAGTATGCTTTCGAAGCCGCCACTTAACATCGACAGCCCACCGGCATAAGACGGCATAAAACTACTGATCGAAGCCTCCCAATCCTTGTCGTCGTTCTTGAGGAATGAGTTGGTCATGGCAAGCATAAAACTAGATGTATTGTGTGGAGCATTTACGCAAGAATACATACGAGTAAGTTCATACGTATGATTATGGTCGATGCCGTAACGT
>CAZNVG010000050.1:0-7131 GCA_964576475.1 uncultured Candidatus Saccharibacteria bacterium
AGCGTTGGCTTGCGGAGCCAAAGGTCGTAGGTTCAAATCCTGCCGGGTGTACCAAAATTCTTATGCTAAACTTCAATCAATGTCCAAGAAGCATGTATTGATAATTCTCGGTGTGTTGATAACTCTCGTCTCCCTACCTATAGCAATTATTGCAGAGGTCGGCTTTAACGGCTGCTGTGGCGCGCCCACTACAGGTCGTGAAGGCTATGGTTATATGATAGGCGCGGGGCTATTGATAGTCGGCGTTTATCTAATAGTATTAGCTCGTAAAAAATAATCTGGTTCCAACAGCGTCCAGCGCGCTGTACCAAGTATAAGCATGATATAATCCACTCAATTAACTGGGTGGATTTTTCAATGAAGAAGATTAATCAAAAGGGCTTTAGTGTGATCGAGATCATTATTGCTGTAGTTGCTGTTGGCGCGATTATTGGACTGGGTTTAGTCTGGAGAAATAGCAGGCGCAGTACAGAAAAGATTCCCGCGGTTAATAAAGAGCAGAATAAAGACAGCCCACAAGAAGCGACTCAGGAAAACAAGCCACAAGAAGCGACTCAGCCAAAACAAGAGGAGAAAGAGCCAGTTGAAGAAACAAAACCACCAACGGGAACTGTTTCGGGTAAGTTCTCGCAAAATGTTTCCGAATCTACTTATCCATCCGCCCAATATGATGGCTATGTTGGTATTACAGTTCCCAAAGGTGCGAAAGTTAGTAAGGTTGAATTTTATTTGGGCGAAACGAAACCAGAACTTAAACACGCTATGGATGCCCCTACTCCAGGAATGACTGAACTATATCAATACAACTGGTCACTATCGGGCTTACCAAATGGTAAGTATCGTTGGACTGTCAGGGTATACGATATGCAGGGTAACTATCAGTTTGCCAAAATAGACAGCGGGCAAGAGTACATCGTTCAAATCATTAAACGCTAATTGCGGCAAAATAGAACTTGGTTCTAACTACGTCCAGCGTACTGTACCATTACCATAAGCTCGGCTTTTTTCGTGGACATGATTTCGAAGTGTCGTAATTATGTAGCTCTAGTTAAAGCATTAGCTATATAGGTTCGTACTGGTATAATGCTTTTATGATTGAAAACGAAGACGGACTAACGCTAGACGCATGGTGCGCAGCTCATGAGTCCTCTGGAAATCCCGACCCTTCGTGTCCTGTTGATAAAAATGAGAACAACTATTTGCTTGCTGCCGCATTACTAGTGGCTGTCACTGCTGTGATCCTAGTACTGTATGTGCGCAGGCGCTCAAAGGCAAAAAGAAAAACACGGCCGAAGAAGATATAACATAGCTGTCATTAATACTTTCCTCGGTTCAGTGAATGACATTGTTTATTGAAACGCTCTAATGAGGATTCCTTCTACTACCCTATTCACATAGACTGTATACTCAGCATTATGATGTCCGTTAAGAAGAAGAGTGTCGTTAAAATCCTACTCGTAAGCACCGGGATGTTGCTGGCCTTTGCTGTCGTCATCGTGCTACTGGGGGCACTGTTTATCAATAGCGCAATAAAGAACCATGAAAACACGAACGATCTAGCAATACTTAAGCAAGAGGCTATCGTTTTCTATACTCCAAAGGGGGCGAACGAGATAGAGTACGCAGAAAAAGACCGGAGCAAGGAAAACAACCAAATTATCAAAGACGGAAACTACTCAACCACCATAACGAGGACGCTTCAGCTAGATGACACCACTACACCTGAGAATGTAGTTGGTTCTTTCAAAGAAAAAGCTAAGTCTGAAGGCTGGTCAGTGGTTGCAGATAAAGTTGACTCTCAAGAGACTAAGAACCTCGCTATGTTTCAAAAGGACTGCGACACAGAAGAGGTAATCGGCAAAGATTGTTCTATATTTATTGAAAAACTAGACTCAGCCGACACGGTCATAACTATTATTTACGAGATCTACTAATCAGATAGAGTCTCGCCATTCTCATTGGGCGCATATCGCTACTCTGCCCTGCCGACAAAATAAAAACAAACCTCGCTGTATAGAGAGGTTTGTTTTCGTGTAGAAAAAAATCTACTAGAGTGCGCTTGCTGGATCGCTTGGAGTACTGCCGTCGTCGACAGGTGCCTCTTCGGCTGGAGCTTCCTCTTCAGCTGGCGTTTCAACAGGTGTTTCAGAACCGAAACTTGGTGTTTCAACTTCCTCGGCTGGTGCAGCTGGTGCTTCCTCGGCTGGTGCAGCTTCTTCTACTGGCTCTGCTGGCGCTGGAGCGCTCCATGCCTGGCCCTGGTCTGCAACTGGAGCCTGTGATGGATCATCCTGCGGCGCAGCACTTTGGTTGTCGTTGTTCATTTGATCGTCCATCGTACTACCCTTTCTTTTTTGTTGGTTACCATAGGAATTTTACCACATAATTATTCAAAGACTTGTCGACTTGTCAAAACGCTTGCCAGTAACCCTATATCGCCTGCTACACTAGAAAAGAATGTTGAGGGAAACACAAAGACAATACCTTATTGCCGAGAATAAGTCACAGGATGAGTGCGGTGTGGCGGCGATTAGTTCGATTGCCGGAGCGGCTTTGCCCGCGATGATACACAACGCCCTGATTGAGCAGCAGCACAGAGGGCAAAGTGCGGCTGGTATGGCGTTCGAACTCAACGGTGATATAGAAGTGAGGAAAGACATTGGGCTTGTAAACGAGGCGCTGCCTGCGCGTATGGTTAAAGATCTACCTCAAGCCATTCATACAGCCATTGGACATGTTCGATACAGTACTGTTGCTGTAGAGGGCGAGGAAAATGAGCGACGTGCTTCTCACCCGTACTTCAGAGAGGCGGGAAAATACAAAAGTGCCATCGGCAAAAACGGACACCTTAATAAGCTCTCTGAGCTACTTGACGCCGCTGGGCGTGACCCTCGGGCTGTTCTGACTGACACGGAAGGAATGACAGAGCTCATCGCAGATACTATTGATGCCGGCGCCTCTCCTGAAGAAGCCTTTGCCGAGGTGCTGCCGCAGCTTGAAGGTGCTTTTTCGATCGTCGGACTAGTGTGCGGAAACGGTACGAAGCCAGGCGGAAAACTCGTTGTTGCTCGGGATGGTCATGGCTTTCGGCCGCTTGCGCTCGGAAGACGTCATGGTGACGGCTGGGCAGTAACAAGCGAGAGTGGCGCGTTGGTGTCGGCAGGTGCGTCGTTGATACGAGAAATCCTGCCAGGAGAAATGGCGACCGTTGAGAACGGAAATCTGTTTTCCAAACAAATCATAGAACAACATATTTCCAGTCTTTGTCTGATGGAGTATATATATTTGGCTCGTCCAGATACGCGGCTTCGAGGTCCAAACAGTCCAGAAGTAAAAGCGATCCGTGTCGAGCTTGGGAGAATGCTCGCCAAAGTAGCACCTGTTGAGGCGGATATGGTATTCGGTGTGCCCGACTCTGGTATTCCTGCCGCCGAGGGTTACTCCGCTGTCTCGGGTTTGCCGCAGAAGCAAGGATCTGTGAAGAACTCGTATGTCGGCCGCACATTCATTACAACTGGTCAGGATCTACGCGCCTTCAAGGCTCGGTTGAAACAAAGGTTTCTAGAGTGTGATGTATCTGGAAAGAGAGTCGTTATGGTTGATGACTCTGTGGTTCGGGGTACGACGACGCTTGCAATGGTAGAAATGCTTCGAGAGGCAGGAGCTATTGAGGTTCATATGCGGGTCAGCTCCCCTCCCTACAGATTCCCCTGCCATATGGGGCTTGATACTGGGACAAGGGATCAACTGATTGCCGCACAGTTTGACGATGTTAACGATATCCGTAAAGAGTTGGGGCTAGATAGTCTGGCATATCTACCGCTCAATAAAGTTCTGAAGGCGGTGGTTAAATTGAATAAAAAATTTGGTGTATCACTCGAGAGTATGGTCGGGTGCTGCACAAATAAGGCCGGTGCTTGCACGGCGTGTTTCACGGGCGAATACACAACGCCGGTGCCAGAGCACCAGATTAGTTTGTAGTACCTCTGTTATAATTAGCTTCAATGGAGAGGTGCAGGAGTGGTTGAACTGGACTGTCTCGAAAACAGTTGTGCCCCGCAAGGGGTACCGAGGGTTCGAATCCCTCCCTCTCCGCCAATTTTTATGAATCTACTCGCAGATCAACAGGAGTTATGGTCATGCCGCCATCCTGTAGTAGATTGACCGACACATTATCCATCGCGACGGCTTCTTTGTTCTCATTGAAATAAATGATACTAAATTCCATTAGCGTGGGTTCTTCATTTTCGAAGCCACGAAGCCCTGCTGCGCCTGTTGAGCCTTCGGTGTAGACTGGAACGCCTTTAATAACTTGCAGGTCACGTTTATGCGTATGACCACTTACTGACAACCCTACCTTGTCTGACTCTAAACGAACCACTTTTTTTGAAGTCTTCGGATGGTGAAAAAGTAAAATATCAACCGGCTCTTCTTCGGCGTCTAATGTTCGCGCCATGTCATTGGCGGCTTGGTTAAGAGCTATATCGTCTGCAGTAGTGCCGTTGTGCTCTGGCGAGTAGACCGGCGAGGCCATGCCAAAAATGCGAAAGCCAGCGACGTCCACCACTTCTCCTTCCAATACCGTAGCCTTATCAAGCGACTTGTAGGCGTCTGTTGTTGTTTGGGTGTCATGATTACCACCAACTACGACATATCGTCCGTCTTTGATCTTGAACTTTTGTATATCCTGAAAACAACGATTTTCGAGCTCGGTGCCGTAGTCAGTTGAATCGCCTGCATCGAGAACTAGTTCGGGCTGTATGGAAGCGACAACTTTCTCTAAGATCGGATATGAGCCGATATTACAGTGCAAGTCGCTGACTACAAGCACAGGAGTTAACGATCGATCATTAGCCGATAGGCCTTCAAGTCCTTGTCGAGATTTCAAGTAATAATCAACCTTGTTCCCCAGTTGATCAACATAATCTTTGTAGTTGTGAATAATGGTTCGAACGTCACCAATCTCCGCCAATACATCTTTGACTAAGCCGGTTGGTCGAAGCCTGGCAGCTGCATTTGGGTTGTAGCTTGAAGCCGTTTCGTATCCTATATAGGCGATACCTCCGGCACTTGCCAGTAGTGGAATGAGTGCGCCGCGCGCCAGTCGAGCCCTTCGTTCAGGGTTCAGAGCTGCACCTATAAATAGAGGTGCAAAGGCACCACTGAGAAATAACAAACTTGCTCTCTTGCCCGCATTCTCTACAGCCGGTCGGATGTCGTCAGCGACGGTTGGCAGATATTGTGTAAGTTTACTAGGCTCTCGAATGAATTTCTGTACTTCCTCGTCAGTTGTATCAGGGCTTTCAGGACGAATGGTCAGCTTAACTGGGCCCTTATGGGTAGGAGCATCTATACCTCCCGCAACACCAAAGTCTGCTGTTGTGCCTCCGCTCGACAGATCGCCGATATCTATAGTCAGCGCAACTGCTGCCTTAAGCGGCCCAATCTGTTCGGTGGTCGTGCCGAAGACATTCACCATTGTTATCGCACTCCCAAGTGACAATGCGACGCCGGCTACACCCCTTAATACTCGAGTTGTTTTGTTGCCGATATGGCGCGAAGAAGTAATGTCCTCCTCAGGGACTGTGTCACTACCAATACACTCAGGCAAGCGGTCACTCATATATGCATATTATATAACTATTTTAGTTATTGCACAATACTTCTTTAATCTGTTTTCTTCATTCATTTGGTTGATATTTGATGAGGTGTCCAATAAGATGAAGTCAGTTAAGAATAAGCATAAAGATGCGCTAACGGATTGGTGAGAGATGGGAAAAAAATCAAAGCTTTATTCACAGCAGCATACGGATGTTGATGCTGCCTCACGTCGCAAACAAAACTTCCGCTCGAGTTGGGCCAAGCGATTTGCAGTACTACTACTTCTAGTAATTGTGGTTGGTGTGTATGCGGCGACGAGGGCTGTCACGCCAAATGCCTCTCTGGTCGGCGGATTTGAAACGCCAGTCGTAAAGGACACAAACTACGGTGTGCCAACAGATTCAGCAGCGTTGTTCGTCGATGCTGGACCACTTGGAAATGATTCGAATACTGGAACACAAGCTAAGCCTCTCAAGACAGTTACGAAGGCGGTGCAAATTGCGCAAAACAAAACACTGACACCGACTGACGGCAAAATAATTGTTCTACGCGGTGGCGTGTACCGTGAGCCACCAATCAGTATTTATCGAAAACTAACAATTCAAGCCTACCCTCACGAACAAGTTTGGTTTAAAGGCAGTTTGCCGGTGACAGATTGGGTGCAGTCAGGATCCGTATGGACTAAATCGAACTGGAATTATAGTTTGTGTCAAACATGTACCGACACTAGAACGCTTGATCCAGCCTATCCGTTAGCGGGTAATCCTGAGATGGTATTTGTCAACGGCTCGCCAATTAAGCAAGTTGACGCAGCAAGTAAGGTCGTCGCGGGTACGTTCTACTATGATGTCGCTGCGAAGAAACTCTATCTCGGCACCAGCCCTGTTAACGCGACTGTTGAAGTTACAGCTTATAATTCTGCATTGCAACTAAATTACGTTGACGCCGCTAATAATCCAAATGGCAGTAGTATACGCGGGCTCGGATTCATGCACTACGGTTCTGCTCAAGACCCATCAAAGGGGTTGCCAGCTGCAGTCGTCGGAAATGCTGGTAATCTTACGTTTGAAGACAACACGTTTGCATGGAATGCTACTCGAGGACTCGTAGGATATAACGGCAAACAAACCATGCTTAATAACACGTTCTTATACAACGGTATGAACGGTGTCGATTTGTACAAAGCGGACGGCTCATTAGTTAAGGCAAACCGAATTGCATATTCTAACCAAGAGCACTTCTCTGTTCTTGATGGAGTAGCCTCGCAAGTAGCGGGCACTAAAATCACCAATACAAAAACACTCACGATAAGCGATAACATCATTGAAGATAACGGAGGCGCTGGTATTTGGTGCGATCTCTCCTGTTACGACACTCAAATTGTTCGAAATATCACTCGCCGAAACACTCGTCAGGGAATTTTCTATGAAGTCTCGGCAAAAGCGATTATCGCGTCAAACATAGTCGATCAGAACTATGGTGTCGGAATTCAGGTTGGTGGATCAAATGCGATCAAGGTATTCAACAATA
>CAZNVG010000051.1:0-7116 GCA_964576475.1 uncultured Candidatus Saccharibacteria bacterium
AGCATCCCTACACCAATCAAAAAACCCAGCTGATGCTGGGGCTTTTGTTTGGTGCACCTATGCGACCTATCGTGGAACCAGATTGTTCCTAGCTTGCGATTGATGCAGTCCAAGCTAATCGATTTAGGCTTTGAGTATTATAACGGAAATATCGTTATAAACGAAACAGAAACTGAGGGGAGTCAGTACCATGCTTAATCTTTTTGCTAGGTCACGTCCGTTTAGCTACGAAAGTACGGCACTCTACGACCAAAACACGTTCTATGCGGCGCTTGAGAACGATTTGCGGCGCTGCCAACGTGAATTAGTCATAGAGAGCCCATTCATTACCGCAGGCCGCATAAACGTGCTCCTGCCCATTTTTGAAAAAACGTGCAGGCGAAACGTAAAAATCATCATCAATACACGAAACCCTATCGAACATGAAGGGGATTATGTACGGCAAGCCCAAGAAGCAGTGATGATATTGCAAGACATGGGGATTACGGTGCTATATACAGTTAAGCATCATCGAAAGTTGGCGATTATAGACCGTCATGTAACTTATGGGGGCAGCTTGAACATTCTATCGTTTAGTGACAGTTGTGAGATAATGAGAAGGATCGTATCAGATGCAGTAGCTAACGACTTATATAAATATCTCGGACTACACAGGTACAATAAGGAGACAAACCATGGACAATTTTGAACCCTATGAGCTTAATGAGGCCGACATTGATAAGACAATTGCTTATCTTAAGACGATAGATCCAGATCATGCAACCCCCGAAGATGCAATTGCCTACTTGGAGTATTACCGAACGGTTATACACGAGCTAGGTCACCGACTTTCCGATAAAGAGCTGAGTCAGCTTTACGACGATTTTTCTGCCAAGCGTAATTAGGATTTATGCTTAGCTCTTTTCGAGTAGCGACGCACTATTGCGCGTAACTTATTTTTCACTGATATAATGATGATATGAACAACGCAATTCTCGTACCGGGTCGGCCAGATAAGGAAGAATATTACAACCCAAAGTATCCAACCAATAGTAATAATCATTGGTTTCCATGGTTATCCAAGCAGTTGCAGATAAACGAGGTATTTGCCGTTGCTATCGAACCACCTAAGCCATACTCACCGCGTTACGACGTATGGAAAAAAGAATTCGAAAGATTCGATATAACACCTGAAACAGTACTGGTTGGACATAGTTGCGGTGGCGGTTTCTTGGTACGCTGGCTTAGCGAGAATAAGGATGTAAAAGTAGGCAAAGTTGTATTGGTTGCGCCATGGCTAAACCCCGATAATAATCCTATTTCTGACACAGCAGATTTCTTCGATTTTGAGATCGACCCCGACTTAGTTAGCCGAACGGCTGGCATTACCATTTTTAATTCTGATAATGACTTTGATAGTATACACAAATCAGTACAAATGATCAGGAACGCAGTGAAAGATGTTGGTTGTAAAGAGTTTCATGGCTACGGTCACTTCTGCTACGAAGATATGAAAACCGTTGAGTTCCCAGAACTCGTCAAGGAGTGTCTGATTTGAGTGAACAGATAAACCTAAATGAATTAAAGTCCTTTATCATGAAGGCAAATATGCCTCACGCCTCCGGCACGGCAATCCGGGCAGTAATCAATTTCCACGCCTTGACGATCAGTCATAACTAAATCTATTTTGTCTATTGGACACTGCATATACTTCTTCCTTTCAATTTTTAGCTTTGCGTATATCGGCGTTAAATAGGCGTAGTCCGTTAAGGACGACTAGCACGGCCATAGCGGCATCCGCTGCCACGGCCACACTGAGACCTATTATCCCTGCAATACCAAGCACCAGAATAATACCTTTTACAAGTAACGATCCGTAGACGTTTTGGCGCACAACTCGGAATGTTTGCTGCCCGATGTCGAGCAGATATGGAATTGCACCGATAGCATCATTCATGAGTGTCACGTCAGCTGTCTCAATCGCAACATCAGATCCGCCACCACCCATGGCAATACCGACATCGGCTCGTGCCAAGCTTGGCGCATCATTCACGCCGTCACCGACCATCGCAACCCGCCCGTAGCGTACTTGTAATTTGTTGATAAGGTCGGCTTTCTGTTCAGGCAGCAGGGCCCCGTATACCTCCGTGATACCAACCTGCTCGGCAATATACTCAGCAGCACGTTTGTTATCGCCCGTCAGCATTATAGGACTGACCTTCAGTCTCTTTAGTCCGTCAATAACTATTTTTGAATCGCTGCGTAGTTCATCTGTAATACCAATAATCCCGATTACTTTTTTGCCTTCACTAACCAACACTGCAGTCATACCCATTGCCTCTAGACGCTCAACTTCTGGTAATACATGCTCACAGGTCTCGGCATTGGCGCCGATATGCTGGAGGTTGCCAATAGCGTGCTCCTTGCCGTCGCAAACCAGACAATTAGCGTTTGCGCCGCGGCCAGCGACGTTTTTGAACTTGTCCATCTTATGTGACTGTATTCCTCTTTGTTCTGCATAGTCTTCGATTGCCTTAGCGAGCGGATGTGATGAGAATTTCTCTAATCCAGCTGCGTCGCCTAGTACATCTTCCTCTGTGGCATCGTGCAGTAACACAACTTCAGCGACTACCGGCGTGCCCACGGTAAGCGTTTTTGTTTTATCGAAGGCGATGGCTTTGGTTTTACTCAAAACTTCGAGGAACCGACCGCCTTTAATGAGTACTCCTCTACGTGATGCACCACCAATGGCCGCTGCTACAGCGACAGGAGCAGACACAACCAGAGCATCAGGGCAGGCCAACACCAGCAGGATGAGCGCCCGCGTGAACCAATCAGTAAATGGTTGGTTGAAGAACACAGGAGGCACAATAGCCACAAGCATAGCTAACCCTATAGCGACAGGAATATAATAACTGGCAAACTTATCTAGGAATTCCTGCATTTCGGGACGTGATTTTTGCGCTTGTTTAATAAGCGTTACTATTTTTTGTAGCGTGCTGTCGGCAGCCGTTTTGGTGACTTTAATTTCCAGATAGCCACTTTGGTTCAACGTTCCTGCATAGACCGCCTCTCCCTTGTACTTTTCTTTCGGCACGCTTTCGCCAGTAATAGTAGCCTCGTCTATTGAGGACTCACCGTCAATAACTACGCCGTCTAGTGGCACCATATCACCGGGACGTACTTTGACCACTTCACCCTTATTTACTTTTTCTACGGGCACCTCACGACCGTCTTTCATATGGGCAATCTTCGGTGATCGCTCAAGCAAGGCGCTGACTGCTTTTTGCGACCGTGCTTCTCCAAATTCCTCAAAAGCTTCTGCTAACGCAAAGAAGAACATGACAGCGGCTGCCTCGGCGAATTGCCCAAGATATAATGCCCCGAGCGCGGCGAGGGTCACTAGTAAACTGATAGATATTTTACGATTCAGTATTTTTCGTACCGCCGAAGTCGCCACAGGGATGCCTCCCGCAGCAAGTGATATCAAGTAGGCTATTTCAGAAGCTGGCTGCTTGAAGAGGCTGGCTGTCAGCCCAATAATAAAACTGACGGCAGCCAACAGTGTGAGGAGTTTGCTTAGCTGGCCAATTTTGGTCTTATCTTGGTTGTCCATTTGTAATCCTTCTAGGTAGTGCCCACATTTATTGGTTTATTTTCATTCAATATTAGTATACCTTTCTTAAAGCAGTGTTGACCAGTAATCCCAAAAGCGCTCGAGAATAAGACCGGCAATCACTAGAAACCATACAAGGAGGATACCTAGATGATTACGTTGTATCCATGTCGAGGCCCTATCCCATGTCTTCGGCAAGCTAATCATGCCGTGTCGAAGATTATACAAGGTGGTATAGAGGAACATCGGGGTCATGATAGTCCATGCGACCATACAGAATGGGCACAGTGCACCGAGCACATAAATGCTCTGGTATTGTAACCACATAACAGCCAGTAATCCGAATATTACTCCGCCTTGGAGGCTCCGCCAAAACCAAGGCTTAAACTTGGCGCCCGCCAGAAGAGCCGCACCTATCGTTGCAACCGCGCTAAACGCGACGATGCCGACGATAGAGTTCGGCACGCCCAGTACGGATGATTGTGGCTTATTGATTATTGACCCGCAAGAAATGATTGGATTGATATCACAAATCGCGGCTGCCGATGGGTCCGTTAATAGTGCTATCTTTTCTACTGTCAGAGCAACAGAGAGTAGTACGCCAATAGTTCCACCTATAAGTAATAGGTAGGGCAACAGTTTATCTAAGCTTAGGTTGAGACGCCCCATCTAGTTGCCCGCCTTTGCCAATGCGTCATCGAGCAGCTTCGCGAATGCTTCATACGTGTTCGCTGGGTTATCTATCTTGTTGTTGTTTAATACGAAGGTTGGCGTGCCAGTGGCATCAATATCACGCGCTTCTTGAAGGTCGGCGTTAATCGTATCGTTAACTGATGCACTCTTGACATCTGCACGAACCTTATTCATGTCGAGCCCAATTTCCTGAGCGTATTTATCCATATATTCTTGAGTATTGCCAACCTCCCAGATCTTTTGGTTTTGGAATAATTTAGCTTGCATCTCAAAGAATTTGCCTTGTCGGGCTGCGGCTTCAGCGTAACTGGCCGTTAGGCGTGAGTACTGATGACCGCCACCGAGGGGAAAGTATTTCGTTTGAAACTTAACCCTGTCTTTATACGTCTCTTTGACTTTTTCAATGGTTGGATAGAATGCGTAGCATGCCTCGCATTGGAAATCGAGGAATTCTGTCAGGGTCACCTTGCTATTGAGGTTGCCGTAGACATTGTTTGAACGGATGGCTTCCACGGCAGGTTGATTGTTTCTCTGAAAGAATACGAGTCCGATAAAGCCAAGCACGAGTACTGCAATAATAACCAAAAACTTACGATCCATGATGTATCTCCTAAATATCTATTAATTGTCGGCGTGAAATAGGAGGATACTCTAAAACCGCATCTGTGTTGTGAGATGGATTTTATGTCTCAAAATAAGGTACCCAAGAAAAGTGATGGGTATGAGGTTATACAGAAAAGCTAGTGGTACGATTGGCCGCACCCAAAATGGCGGTGGAGTAGGTTCAATATCATCCTTTTCTTCATCTATTTTCGGCGCTACAGAGGTCTGACCGTCGAGATGACAGTTCGCACAGGAAGCACTCATATCTTGCATCTGAACGCTATGTTGAGTGGTATTGCTCGCAATCAGGCAGAACCACCCCAAGACAAGTGCCAGTATGCCGACGAAGCCAACACGAAGAACACGGTTCACCTTGTTTCGCACCCTACTCAATATAAACATTGTGTCTATTATAACCGAGCAGAGCGCATAAACGGTAATTTTTAGCACAAAGTGTATGCCACAAAAAGAAGGCTCCTGTTTTCTCGCAGAGCGTAAAACATGAACCTTCAAAGCTGATTATATAGGAAATCTATAAAAGCGCGTTAAGAATATACCCAATCCCCATAATCCCTACAGTGACTATGCCAAAGAACGAGAGTAGTAATTTTGTACTCATAATCTTTTTGAGAATAAGGGCCTCTGGTAGGGACAAGCCAATTGTTGCCATTAAGACGACCATAGCCGTGCCGATGGCCACACCTTTTGCGACCAGAGCTTCAACGATAGGTATGACCCCAACCGCATTAGCGTATACGGGAATAGAAATCAAAGTCGCCACTGGGATCGACCACCAATCACCATTGCCAACGATTTTGGTCAATGCATCGGCGGGGACAAGATTGTGAATTGCCGCACCGACACCGACGCCGATGAGCACATACGGAATGAGTGAACGAGATAGCTCCCAAGCTTCCTTCAACCAGTCTGCGAGATACCTTCTTTGAAATTTTTTAACGCTCGTTGCCGCTGCCTGCTTGTTTTCTGAAAGGGCAAGGATATCTGGATTGATGTGTTTCTGGGGGTTTACATTTCGTAGCACGTACCCAGCGAGCATACTGACGATAATTCCAGCCACAATGTAGATGATCATCACTTTAAATCCGAGAATACCACCGAGCATTATTATTGCCGTTTCGCTGAGAAGCGGCGAGCTGACGAGGAACGTCATTGTAACGCCGAGAGGTATACCCGCTCCAAGAAATCCAACAAATAGTGGGATTGATGAACACGAGCAAAATGGCGTCACGAGGCCGAGTATGGCTGCCAAGAAATAGTCGAAACCATGCCAGTTGCGGCTTGCGAGAAAATCGCGAATACGTTCAATCGGCAGGTAATGCCGGATAATGGCCATGACATAGTTGACCATGAGTAGCATCGTGATAATCTTGAGTCCGTCATAGACGAAAAAGTTGATACTACCAGCAAGCTGACTGCTGTGGCTCAGTGAAAGCACGTGGTAGGTTAGCCAGTCCGCGAGCCACTGGTAGGGTGCAAAAATGTCCACGGCTTTACTCTGCCTTGCTCAGGATAAGGTCTTTAATTCTTTCGATACTTGGCTCATAGCCAATCAAAACAACCTTGCCATCAACCGCAAGCGCCGGTGAACGCATCAGACCGAGTTCCATCAGGCGCTTCATGCCAGCGGCTTCGGCGATATACTCTACTTTCGCCTCCGCACCAATCCGCTCAGCCGCTCTGAGTGTCAAAGCGTACAGCTGTTTACACGTTGGGCAGCCAGTCCCGATTACTTCAATTTTCATTTTGTTTCCTCCTTTTTAATACTGAGTACCTGTTTAATCGTGCTTTCACCATATGTCGTAAGCCGATAGTAAACTCGTAGGCCTCGTTTTTCGGGCACGACCAACCCGGCATCTCGTAAGTCAGCGAGATGGTGAGACAGCAGGCTTTGCGATAAGTCAGGCAAATGGTCTTCAAATTCGCAGACGCAGTGTTCTGTATTTGCCTGTAGTACACAAAGAATGCGAAGTCGGTTTGGTTCGCCAAGCAGTTTTAGCGTTTTTGCTATATCCTCGATGTTTGTGGATGTAGACGTTGAAGTAGTACAACAGTTGTATGAACGCATGTTCATATACTATGCCTCGTTGCATGGCTCGTCAATACCAAAATATTCAAGGCTTCCTTCCTCTGTCTCTTCATTGTACGGGTGAACCAAACAAGTCAAGGTAGTACAAGTCTCCACCTTGACATGCTTGGTTTGCAGC